>NZ_JAWIZX010000006.1:0-143611 GCF_032840035.1 Campylobacter sp. TJR-1
CAAAACCTTGCTATAGCTAGCAATACGGACAGAGTTACTATAGAAGTAGAAACTATAGCTAATGAAGTGGTTAGTGAGGTTAAGAGGAAGAAGTTTTAAGCAATAAGTGCCAAAAAGGCACTTATTGAAAATTTATTATCAAACTTAGCCTAAAAATAGGTCTTGGCTACCAACGACAATATGAATAAATACTCTACTAACAGGAGCTTACACAGTACAACTCTTGGTAGCTATGACGCTTATTAGAAATTTTATATGAAAATCTAGCAGCTGGAAATGTGCTATTTTAATCTTGTTATGGTATATTTGCCCTGCTTGAGTGCTCGTATTTATAGCATATAGGGCTATATTACTTTTGAAACTATAATAAGTGATATTAAACTTGCTCTATAAATTTGTCCAAAATAAAAGAAGAAGCGAATAAACCTCCAAGCTATGTTTACCGACAACTGAAGAAAAATTAAAATTTAGCAAATTTAGTACTATTTTGATACTATAAGATATGAACAAAGCAAAAAGCTATGAAGTTTATACAACGAAGCGGTCCTAAATAAAAGCTTGAATATCCAAGGCTCACTAGGATATATATCAAGTATAAATTCCCTAACTCCCATCCAAGAGCTGATAAGAATCAATCAAAATAGACATAAAATCAGTCCAAATTTGCTACAAAACATTGATGGAAAAAAACGATCAAAACAGCATTAAAAACATATATATAGGCAAAACATCTAGCCGTGGCGGAGTATTTGCCAAGATCAAAGTCAATGCTCAACCTGTCAATTCGTGCTTAACAACGATAGCTAGACTACCGTGTAAATCATGCAAAAACAAAGCCGAAAAAACCGTAAGCAACAAAATCGTACCTATATGAAATAGCCATATTTAAATACCCTTTTTCTCATCCACGATGTATTAAGCCCACGTTTTGTTTTGCTGATCACAGCCAGCATACAGACAAAAATAAAAAACTATCCGCTGCAGAAAAATACAAAACACTCATAGATATACTTTGAGACAGGTTAGCCCAAATAAAATGATCTATGAACATATGCATCAAAAGAAGTCATCTAATAGAATCAAGAACCAATATACGATTTGAATGCCGTGTCAAATAAAGTCCTAATAATAAAAATTGAATAGAATGGTGTCCCCAGCGAGATTCGAACTCACGGCCTCAGAATTAGGAATTCTGCGCTCTATCCTGCTGAGCTATGAGGACAAAAGTAAAACTGTGGAAAAACCGCCTAAAAACTAGGCGGTTTAGGATTAAATTTAGCCGTTTCTTTTCTTGATTATTTCTTCAGAAACATTTTTTGGAACTTCTTCATAGTGATCAAATTCCATAGAATAAGTAGCACGACCTTGTGTTTGGCTTCTTAAATCTGTTGAATATCCAAACATCTCGGCAAGTGGACAAAAAGCCGTAACTATTTTATTTCCAGCTCTTTCATCCATAGAGTTGATCTGTCCGCGGCGTTTGTTAAGATCGCCGATAACATCGCCCATGTACTCCTCTGGAGTTTCAACTTCAACTTTCATCATAGGCTCAAGTATAACAGCGCCGGCTTTTCTAGCACCTTCTTTGAAGCCCATTGAAGCAGCTAATTTAAACGCCATTTCAGATGAGTCGACTTCGTGGTAGCTACCATCAAACAGTGTAACTTTAACATCTTCAACAGGATATCCTGCTAAAACACCGCTTTGAAGTGCCTCTTGACAACCTTTTTCGACTGCTGGTATATACTCTCTAGGAACAACACCGCCTTTGATATCATTAACAAATTCAAATCCGCTGCCCGGCTCAAGTGGCTCAAGACGTAAGAATACGTGACCGTATTGTCCGCGACCACCTGATTGTTTTGCGTATTTATACTCTTGCTCAACTGATTTTTTAATAGTCTCGCGGTAAGCAACTTGCGGTTGTCCTACCTCAGCCTCTACTTTAAATTCTCTAAGCATACGATCGACGATGATCTCAAGGTGAAGTTCACCCATACCAGAGATAATAGTTTGACCACTCTCTTCATCCGTGCTAACTCTAAAAGACGGATCTTCTTGAGCTAGTTTTTGAAGAGCTATACCCATTTTCTCTTGATCAGCTTTAGTTTTTGGCTCAACCGCAACGCTGATAACCGGATCTGGGAAATCCATTTTTTCAAGAATTACATGCTCTTTTTCACCTGCTAAAGTATCACCTGTCAAAGTATCTTTTAGACCTACGACAGCGCCTATTTCTCCGGCGTAAAGAACTTTTATCTCTTCTCTTTTGTTTGAGTGCATTCTAAGAAGTCTTCCAATACGCTCTTTTTTACCTTTTACGGTATTATAAGCATAACTTCCGCTCTCAAGTTGTCCACGATAAACTCTAACGAAAGTTAGCTGCCCAACAAATGGATCGGTCATGATCTTAAACGCAAGCCCTGCAAACTCACCATTATCCGTACTATCTACTACGACTTCGCTTCCATCTTCGAGTTCGCCTCTTATGGCAGCAACTTCGTCCGGAGCAGGTAGATAATCAACAACGGCATTAAGAAGCGGTTGAACACCTTTATTTTTAAATGCGGTACCGCAAAGCATAGGTATCATAGTCATGGCAAGACATCCGGCTTTTATACCTCTTTTGATCTCTTCTACACTTAGTTCTTCACCGCCGAAAAATTTCTCCATAAGAGCGTCATCGGTTTCAGCTACCGCTTCAATCATTTTTGCTCTATACTCTTGCGCTTTTTCTAATAGTTCCGCAGGAATATCTTTTGTTACATAATCAGTCGGTTTTGTATCATCTTCCCAAACTAAAGCTTTCATTTCGATTAGATCGATTACGCCTTTAAACTCATCTTCGGCACCAATTGGAATTTGAATAGGCACCGGATTTGCTTTTAGCCTGTTTTTGATTTGTTCTTCAACATTAAAGAAATTTGCGCCAACTCTGTCCATTTTGTTTACAAATACCATTCTTGGAACGCGGTATTTGTTTGCTTGTCTCCAAACTGTTTCACTTTGCGGTTGAACACCTCCAACAGCGCAAAATACGGCTACTGCGCCATCAAGAACACGCATAGAACGCTCAACTTCAATAGTAAAGTCGACGTGTCCTGGGGTGTCTATAAGGTTGATTTGATGATCTTTCCAAAAGCAAGTTGTAGCAGCAGAAGTAATCGTAATGCCACGCTCTTTTTCTTGCTCCATCCAGTCCATAGTCGCAGCGCCATCATGAACCTCACCGATCTTATGACTCATACCGGTGAAGAAAAGAATTCTTTCACTAGTAGTAGTTTTACCAGCATCGATATGGGCTGCAATACCTATGTTTCTTACCATATTTAATGGGGTTTTTCTTGACATAGACGCTCCTTATTACCAGCGATAATGAGCAAATGCTTTATTTGCCTCAGCCATTTTGTAAGTATCTTCTTTCTTCTTAAATGATGCGCCCTTACTGTTTGCTGCATCAAGTAGCTCTGCTGCTAGTTTTTCCATCATAGTTCTTTCGCTTCTTTTTCTAGCAAAGCTTATGATCCAACGGATAGCTAGAGCTTGTTGGCGTGCTGGACGAACTTCTACAGGTACTTGATATGTAGCACCGCCGACACGGCGTGATTTAACTTCCATGATCGGTTTTACGTTATCAATAGCGTCATTAAAAACATTTATACCTTTTAGATCACCGCCTTTTGCATCGATAGTTTTAAGTGCGCCGTACATTATCTCTGTAGCAACGCTTTTTTTACCATCATACATAAGTGAATTAATAAATTTAGTTATTATTTTATTGCCATAAATCGGATCAGGCATTACTTCCCTAACAGGGGCTTTTCTTCTTCTCATAACTTTCCTTCAAATTTAAATTTTACTCAAACTTAACTAAAACAACGAGTTAGTCTGTACGAATTTTTATTTTTTAGCATCTTTAGGGCGTTTAGCACCGTATTTAGATCTAGAAACAGTTCTTTTTGCAACACCAGCAGTATCAAGAGCACCACGTACGATATGATACTTAACACCCGGTAAGTCTTTTACCCTACCGCCACGAACTAGTACTATGCTGTGTTCTTGTAGGTTGTGACCCTCACCGCCTATATAGCTGATCACTTCAAATCCGCTTGTTAGCCTTACTTTGGCAACTTTTCTCAAAGCCGAGTTTGGTTTCTTAGGAGTCGTTGTATAAACTCTAGTACAAACTCCCCTTCTTTGAGGACACTCTTTTAACGCTGGCGATTTTGATTTAACTATCACTTTTTTGCGTTCTTTTCTGACCAATTGATTAATGGTTGGCACAATAATTCCTTTCAACTAAATTTATTAAAAAGAGCTTATTTTACTAAAAAATTACTTAATATTATATGAATTTGAATTTGTCTATGAATAAAGCAGCATTTGAAGCAACAAAGCATAGATACAGCAAAATGTTGCATCTATGCTTTTTAAATTTAAAACGATATTGTTTGATAAAAAAGCTTAATCTTCGTTTATTTTAATCTTAACTTTTTTATCTTGATAAAGACCGGTACCAACTGGTATCATACGACCTAAAATAACGTTCTCTTTTAGATCTTCAAGATAGTCGAATTTAGCAGCGATACTTGCTTCTGTTAAAACCTTTGTAGTCTCTTGGAAAGAAGCTGCTGAGATAACACTATCGCTTCCTATAGCAGCTCTTGTTACACCAAGAAGTACTGGCTCGGCAATTGCTGGCTCGCCACCTATTTTCATTATACGATCATTTTCTTCTCTAAATTTACGTCTACTTACCATATCGCCTACGATAAAATTTGTGTGACCGCTATCTACTATTTTTACTTGACGCAGCATTTGAGATACGATAATCTCTATATGTTTATCACTTATAGCAACGCCTTGTGAGCGATAAACTTGTTGAATTTCACTTATCAAGTAATAGTGCAATGCTTTTTCACCTAATATCCTTAATACGTCATGGCTGCTAACTAAACCGTCGGTTAATTTTTCTCCAGCATGCACAAACTCACCATCTCTTACTTGAATTTGGCGAGATTTATCTATAAGATACTCTGCGCTTGAGCCATCTTCAGCCATTATTATTATACGTTCTTTTGAGCGAAGAGGTTTATCAAATTTGATAGTACCATCAATCTCTGCAATAATAGCTGTATTTTTAGGACGCCTTGCTTCAAACAATTCTGAAACCCTAGGAAGACCTCCTGTGATATCTTTTGATTTTGCAACTGCTTTTGGAGTTTTAGCTATAGTATCGGCTCTAGAAACCTCTGCTCCATCTTTTACAAATATAGCAGTCTTAGGCTCCAACTGATAACGAATAAGTTTTCCGCTTTTAGTTGATATAACTATAGTTGGCTTAACTCCGCTTGGTAGATATTCGTTTATAACAAGCCTACTTTCTCCGGTTGCTTCATCATACTGCTCGGCTACGCTATATCCAGGCTCTATATCTTCATAAGCGACTGTACCGGCTTCTTCTGCTATAACAGGAGTTGAGTACGGATCCCACTCGGCAATTACAAGTTTACTGTCATCTTGCGGTTTTGCTATAGTATCTTTTGCGCTTACTATATCGCTATCATTAAATTTAATAACGCTATTTCTTGGTATATAGTGACGAACAGCTTCTCTATCGTCATCATCGGCGATAACAACAAATAATCCTTTTTCGCTAACCATATCGCCTTTTTTGACGTTTTTAATTCTCTCTAGATAGTCGCCTTTTAATATATAAAACTTAAGTACGCCGTTTGCTCCAGATAATATATCTTGAGTAACAGGATCGCCATCAGCTACTTTTACTTCACTAGCAAAAGGAATACGGTTTGGCACATTCCAACCCTCTTTTATAACCTCGACTATACTCTCGTTTTCCTTGACTTTATCACCTTTTATATAAGGTATGTAGAACTTACCTTCAACTTTACCGCTTACTCCGGCTAACTCATTCGGTTTGGCTAAATCGTGTTTTCTTAAAACATACTTAACCTCATCGCTTTTGCCTTTTATAATAACATTTATATCTTCGTGTGCCACTTCTATATTTATCTCTCCGTCAAACGGAGCTTTTATCTTCGGCTCAACTAATAATATAGCTGCATTACGACGATTTGTTACTATAAATTTATTGTTATTCTCATATGTTTTAAGATTATAATATCTAATAAATCCCTCTTTTTGAGCCACTACTTGACGATCTTGTTGCTCCGTTGAAGCAGTACCGCCAATGTGGAATGTTCTTAGAGTAAGCTGAGTACCAGGTTCGCCGATTGATTGAGCTGAGATGATGCCCACGGCCTCTCCTGGTTTTACCAATTTACCCTCGCCAAGGTTTATACCATAACATTTTGAGCATACGCCCTTACTTGCTTTACAAGTTATAGGAGTTCTTATGCTTACTGATTTTATACCAGCGTCAGTGATAGTTCTAGCTTTTACTTCATCTATAAGAGTACCTTCGGTAAATAAGATTTCATTAGTAATAGGATCAATTACGTCATCACTTAAAACTCTACCTAATACTCTTTCTTCTAAGCTTTCGATAAGCTCTCCGTTTTCAGTAATCTCTGTTATCTCAACACCTTCGTGAGTACCGCAATCATCCATAGTAACTTTTACGTTTTGAGCAACATCGATAAGCTTTCTTGTAAGATATCCGGCATTTGCGGTTTTAAGTGCAGTATCTGCAAGACCTTTTCTAGCACCGTGAGTTGAGATGAAATACTCGAGCACGTTTAGTCCCTCACGGAAATTTGATGTGATAGGAGTCTCAATGATCGAACCATCAGGTTTTGCCATAAGTCCACGCATACCAGCAAGCTGACGAATTTGAGCTGCACTTCCCCTTGCTCCCGAGTCTGCCATCATATAAATAGAGTTAAATCCACTTTTATCTGTTTTGATAAGTTTCATCATTTCAGCTGCAACTTTATTATTAGTATCTGTCCAGATATCAACTATTTTGTTGTATCTTTCTGAATCAGTTAGTAAACCTGAGCCGTATTGATTTTGAATTTCTCTAACTCTTTTCTTTGCTTCATCTACATAACTATATTTACTCTCAGGTATGATAATATCAGCTATAGATATACTTATCCCTGCTTTTGTAGCGTATCTAAATCCTAGATTTTTAAGCTTATCTAAAAACCCGGCTGTTACTTCAAGACCGCCATTTTTATAAACATAATCAACCAAATTAGCAATATCCTTTTTCTTCATAACTTTATTCCACATAGATTCTGGAACAGAGTTTTCTTTTAAATTTGGCAGTATTGATTTTATAATAAGACGACCCGCAGTTGTAAATACAGTGCGTCCTTCTACCATAGTTTTTATCTTTGCGTGCAAGTCAAGATAGTGAGCTTCAACAGCTATCATTACCTCATCGACACTAGCAAAAATTTTATTAGCTCCAACGGCTCCATTTTTTTCAAGACTTAAATAATAAATTCCCAAAACCATATCTTGAGAAGGTACCGTTACAGCTTTTCCGCTCGCAGGAAGTAAGATATTCATCGAACTTAACATAAGAATTTTACACTCTGCAATAGCCTCTTGAGAAAGTGGTACATGCACAGCCATTTGGTCGCCATCAAAGTCTGCATTGAACGCCGAACAAACAAGAGGATGAAGCTGAATAGCTTTACCTTCTATTAAAACCGGATGAAACGCCTGAATAGACATTTTATGTAAAGTAGGAGCACGGTTTAACATAACGGGATGATCTGCAACTACCTCTTCAAGGCACTCCCAAACTTCATTTGTTTTATCTTCGATCATCTTTTTAGCTTGTTTAACAGTAGTAGCATATCCCTTTTCTTCAAGGCGAGCCAACAAATGAGGTTTAAATAGCTCAAGTGCCATTTTTTTAGGAAGCCCACATTGATCCATTCTAAGCTTTGGCCCTACAACTATAACTGAACGTCCTGAAAAATCCACACGTTTACCAAGCAGATTTTGACGGAAACGACCCTGTTTACCTTTTATAATTTCACTTAGAGATTTTAACGGTCTTTTATTTGCACCTTTTACTGCATTTGCACGCCTACCATTATCAAACAGAGCATCAACTGCTTCTTGAAGCATTCTTTTTTCATTACGAATAATAATTTCTGGCGCGTCAAGTTCCATTAGTCTTTTTAAACGAGTATTTCTATTTATAACTCTACGATACAGATCATTTACATCTGAAACTGCAAATTTACCACCATCAAGACTGACAAGAGGTCTTAAATCAGGTGGTAAAACAGGCAAGTTTGTTATCATCATCCATTCAGGACGATTACCTGAATTTAAAAAACTCTCAACAACTTTTAAACGTTTTACTATAGTTTTTTTCTTTGCTTCGCTATTTGTACTTTCTATCTCGATCTTTAACTGATCAAGTACAGATACTAAATCTAAACTTGCGAGTAGATCACGTATAACTTCGCCGCCCATTCTAGCTTTAAAACCACTTTCACTAAATTTCTGCTCAAGTAATACGTACTGCTCTTCATTTAAAACATCATAAAGATCTACTTTTTTACTATTTTCATTGTCATAAAATGCATCGCCCGGATTTTCTACTATATAAGCTTCATAGTAAAGAACACGTTCTAAATCCTTCATTTTTATGCCAAGAAGAGTGCCTATACGACTAGGAAGCGAATTTACATACCAAATATGTGCTACAGGAGTAACAAGCTCAATGTGCCCCATGCGTGAGCGACGAACCTTCGAAGTAGTTACTTCAACGCCGCACTTTTCACATTTAATTCCTTTATAGCGCATCTTTTTATACTTACCGCACAGACATTCATAATCCCTTATAGGTCCAAATATCTTAGCACAAAATAGACCGTCGCGCTCCGGTTTTAACGTGCGATAATTAATGGTTTCAGGCTTTTTAACTTCACCGTGACTCCACGCTTTTATACGATCTGGACTAGCGAGTCTTAGCTGAAAGGCTTCAAAATCCCTTGGTTTTGCATCTTCTTTTATCTCAATAGGTTTTAACTCACTCATTATTCTCTTCCTCATCATAGATCTCAACATCAAGTGCTAGAGATTTTAGCTCATTTGTTAAAACAAAAAACGTTTCTGGAATACCAGTACTTGGTACATTTTCTCCTCTAGTAAGTGCTTTATAAGCAGCTAAACGACCCTCTACGTCATCAGATTTTACAGTCAGCATTTCTCTTAAAGTATGAGCCGCGCCATAAGCCTCAAGTGCCCAAACTTCCATTTCTCCAAATCTTTGACCACCACTTAGAGCTTTACCACCAACTGGTTGTTGTGTTACTAAAGAGTATGGTCCGGTACTTCTTGCATGAACTTTTTCATCAACTAAGTGGTGAAGTTTTAACATATACATACATCCAACATTAACACGCTCAGCCATCTTTGATCCGGTACGTCCGTCATAAAGTTCGGTTTTACCATCCATATCTATTTTTGCCATCTCAAATAACTTTTTAAATTCATCAGCTTTAACACCTTCAAAAATAGGAGTAGCAAATCTAACCCCGCTAGCCCAGTCCCTAGCATAATCTATGAGCTTATCATCATCAATTTTGCTTAAAATAGCTTTAGCATCCATAAGACGAGATACATCTGCTATCTCAGTCATTTTTGCTCTTAGCTCTTTTATCCATTCGGCTTTTTTATTTTCAAAGATTTCTTCAATCTGCTCTCCTAATTTCATACCAACTAAACCTAGGTGGCTTTCTAAAATTTGACCTATATTCATACGACTTGGAACGCCTAATGGATTTAAAACTATATCTACCGTACGTCCATTTGGAAGATACGGCATATCAACATCCGGAACTATATTTGATACAATACCTTTATTTCCATGACGTCCTGCCATCTTATCGCCTACTTTTAATTTTCTTTTTGTAGCTAAATATACTTTAACTAACTTAACTACGCCGCTTGGCAATATATCATCTTTTTCTAAAATTTCAAGTTTAGCGTCATGCTCGTCTTTTAATTTCTTCTTCTCATTTTGAAAATAAGCTTTCATATCTTCATATGTTTTTTGAATTTCTTTTGAAAAGCACTTTACATAGGTGTTAAGAGTAAATCTATTTACATTATCAAGATCTGATCTTTTTATCTTATCACCTTTTTTATAGCTATTTTTACCGATCTCTAGCTCACTCTCAAGAGGATTTTTAGATAATAAAGCAGTAACTCTTAACATCTCTTCACGATCAAGCATTAAAAGTCTGTCATGATGTTCTTTTTCTAAAATATTCTTTTCATCCTCATATGCTTTAAATGATCTAGCGTCTTTTTCATAGCCTTTTTTTGTAAATATCTTAACATCTATAACCACACCTTCAAGACTAGCTCCGGCATACAAAGATTTATTTACAACGTGACCTGCTTTTTCACCAAATATTGCTCTAAGAAGTCTCTCTTCGGGAGTCGGCTTTACCTCTCCTTTTGGTGAAACTTTACCCACCAAAATCATTCCTGGTTTGATATGAGTGCCTATTTTTACTATACCGCTCTCATCTAGGTGCATAAGATCTTCTTCTTTCATATTTGGAATATCTCTAGTTATCTCTTCTACACCGTCTTTTAGCTCTCTTGCTTCTATCTCTTTTTCATATATATGAACGCTAGTAAATGCGTCTGCGCGTATCATTCTCTCACTCATAACAATAGCATCTTCATAATTATAACCATTCCAAGGCATAAATGCTATAAGAGCATTTTTACCTATGGCTAACTCGCCCTTTTCCATACTCGAGCCATCAGCTATTATCTGTCCTGATTTTACCATATCGCCTTTTTTAACTATAGGATGTTGGCTAAAAGTTGTATTTTGGTTAGTTCTTAAATTTTTTTCCATAGTATATTGATCAATATATGGACCGTTTTCATCTTCACCAAGAATAAATATGTTTCTATTATCAACTTTTTCTATAACGCCACCACGTTTAGCTTTTATAGCCTCCCACGCGTCTCTTGCAACTATAGCTTCCATACCGGTTCCTACTATAGGTGCTGTAGATCTAAGAAGAGGAACTGCTTGACGCTGCATGTTTGAACCCATAAGTGCACGGTTTGCATCATCATGCTCTAAAAACGGTATCAAAGAAGCGGCAACACCCATAACCATACCACTACAAAGATCTATCAATGTTACGTCTTCTCTTTTTGCAAGAAGCATTTCTCCATCTCGCCTTACTTCTATAAGATCTTCTTTTATAATATCGTTTGCATCTAATACAGTTGAAGCTGGAGCTATAATATGACCCTCTTCTTGAGTAGCTGTTAAATAAACAATCTCATTTGTGACTTTACCGTCTATTACTCTTCTATAAGGTGATTCAACAAATCCTAGATCATTTACTTTTGCATATGTAGAAAGAGTGTTGATAAGACCGATATTTTGACCTTCTGGAGTCTCAACAGGGCAAATTCTACCATAATGAGTCGGATGCACGTCACGTACTTCAAATCCGGCACGCTCTTTTACTAAACCGCCTTCGCCAAGAGCCGACAAACGACGTTTATGCGTAACTTCGCTAAGAGGATTTGTTTGATCCATAAATTGGCTGAGCTGACCGCCTGTAAAAAATTCCATAATAGTCGTAGTTATCATTTTAGGATTTACTAGATCATAAGGCATAAGCTCATCTACGTTATTACTAAGACTTGTAAATTTATCTCTAATAGCTTTTTGCATTTTCACAAATCCCAAATGAAGCTCATTTGCTAAAAGCTCGCCTATTGATCTGATACGACGGTTACCTAAGTGATCTCTATCATCTATATAACCTTGTCCGTTTTTTACTTTTATCAGATATTTAGCAGTTTTTATAATATCTTCATTTGTAAGTACAGTAACATACTCAGGAACGCTAAGACCTAATTTATGATTCATTTTCATACGACCTACTTTTGTAAGATCATATCTTTCTGGGTTAAAAAATAGATCATTTACAAACGTTCTTGCAGCTTCTTTAACTACAGGCTCTCCTGGGCGCATAACTTTATAAATTCTAATAGCAGCCAGGTCATTTTCATCTTCTAAGCCTTCAGTTTGCTTAAGTAATTTTAGCGTTTCATAATCTTGTAAAAATGAGTTAATAATAGCATCATCAACACCGCTTGCAAGATCATTTGCTATTTCTATACTATTTTGTTCAGCTACTATTTTTGCTAATTTATTTTCATCTAGCTGAGTTAAAGTATCATAAATAACTTCGCCGCTCTCTTTATCGATAACTGGACTAGCCAAATATCTATTTACCAAAACTTCTATCGGGTACTCTACAAATTTGAGTCCATCTTCAATAAGCTTATCTGCTTTTTTCTTTGTAAGTCTCTTTCCTGCTTGATGTAAAATATTTCCATCTTCATCTTTTATATCATAATCAACTCTTCCAGAAAAATCATCCGGATTAAACATGGTTAAAAATTTATTATTTTTTATATTTAATGTTTGGATAGGGTAAAATAACTTTACTATATCTTGTTTTTTATATCCAAGCGCTCTAAAAAGAATCGTTATAGGAACTTTTCTTCTTTTATTTATACGCACATATAAAACATCTTTTGTGTCATATTCGAAATAGAGCCAGCTACCGCGATCTGGTATAATTTGTGCTGTATATATTAGTTTATTTACTACAGTTGGACTCTCTTCTTCTTTAAATATAACACCTGGGCTTCTATGAAGCTGATTTACTACGACTCTTTCTACGCCGTTTATTATAAATGAAATTCTATCAGTCATAAGAGGAATTTCACGTACAAAAATTTCTTGTTCTTTTATATCTTTGACACCGACTTTTTCACTTGTTTTTTCATCTCTGTCATGTACAATCAGTCTAATTTTAATTTTTAAATTTACGCAATACGTAAGTCCTCTTTCCATACACTCTCTAACTGTATATCTTGGCTTACTTATTTCGCTGCTGACATACTCTAATGTAAGTCTATTTTGAGGATCATGTATTGGGAATATCGACTTAAATACTTTTTCAATTCCGCTTTCGGTTTGTGAATTATCAAGATTTAAAAAATGATCAAAACTCTTTTTTTGCAATTGTAATAAATTTGGAACATCAATCTCTTTTGCAACATTTGAAAAATCAACTCTGAGACGATTTCCAGAATATAGGCTATTTAGCATTTGACTACCTCATGGAATAGTTTGAAAGAAAATAAACCACAATGACGTGGCATAAGCAATTTTAGGAGCAAGAACTCTTGCTCCTCCAAAAAAAGTAAATTATTTAAGTTCGACTTTAGCGCCAGCTTCTTCAAGCTCTTTTTTAGCTGCCTCTGCCTCATCTTTGCTAACACCCTCTTTAAGAACTGATGGAGTTCCTTCAACAGCGTCTTTAGCCTCTTTAAGACCAAGACCTGTAAGAGCGCGAACAACTTTGATAACGTTGATTTTTTTATCGCCAGCATCAACTAGAACGATATTAAACTCAGTTTTCTCTTCAGCAGCTTCAACAGCAGCTCCACCAGCTGCGCCAGCTACCATAACAGGAGCAGCGCTTACGCCGAATTTTTCTTCAAATTCTTTTACCAATTCACTTAGTTCTAATACAGAAAGATTAGAAATAAATTCTAATACATCTTCTTTAGTTATTGCCATTTTAATTCTCCTAATTTTATTTTAATAATTAATTAAGCTGTTTGCTCTTTTTTCTCTCTAAGCGCATTTAAGCCGATAGTAAAGTTTTGTATCGGTGCATTCCAAACTTGCAAAAGCATTGCAATAAGCTCATCACGAGACGGCATTTTAGAAAGAGCGACAACTTTGCTAACAGAAGCAACTTCACCATCAATGTGAGCTGTTTTAATCTTGAATAGTTCGTTATTTGACTCTTCAAATTTAGCTACTACTTTTGTAACCGCTAATTGATCTTCGCCCCATACAAAAATATTTGTATCTTTAAGCTCCATACCAGATTTTCCGCAATTATTTAAAGCAATATTTGCAAGAGTATTTTTAACTACTTGAACCTTAACGTTTAACTCTCTAGCGCTATTTCTTAATGCTTCAAGTTTCTTAACGCTAAGACCTTTATAATCGCAAACAACAATAGCATCGCTTGTTTTAAATTCAGCTTCAAGGTTTGAAATAATCTCGGCTTTTTCATTTCTAGTCACTTTTTTCTCCTTTCCGACCGGCGATTTCAAGCAGAGAGAGCTAACACAAGCTCAATTAAGCGAAAAACGCCTCGGCTATCTCCAATCTAAGATATAAATTTAAATTATTTAAGATCCATAAGCTCTTGTGGCTCAAGAGTTATTGATGGACTCATTGTTAATGACAACGCAGCAGATTTGATATATCTACCTTTTGAAGCTGCTGGTTTATGTTTATTTATCATCTTAATAAAAGCTGATATATTGTCATTTAGCTGATCTTTGCTAAAGCTTACCTTGCCAAGTCCGGCATGTATATTTCCTTGTTTATCAACACGGAAATTTACTTGTCCGCCTTTTGCATTTTTTATAGCTTGAGCAACATCCATTGTAACTGTACCGGTTTTTGGATTTGGCATAAGACCTTTTGGTCCAAGCAAACGACCTATTTTACCTACTAATCCCATTAAATTTGGTGTAGCTATAAGAACATCAAAATTTATAACGCCTTTTGCTATCTCATCTACAAAATCTTCAGCACCGACTATATCGGCCCCAGCAGCCTTTGCCTCATCCGCTTTAGCATCTTTAGCTATAACTGCTACTCTTACAGTTTTACCAGTACCAGCCGGAAGCACAACTGAGCCTCTAACCATCTGATCTGCATGTCTTGGATCAACATTGAGTTTAAGAGCTATTTCGACTGTTTCATCAAATTTAGCAGAAGCTAAAGTTTTAACTGTACTTACTGCTTCATCAAGAGTATATATTTTATCAGAATCTACTTTTTTAAGTAACTCTGAAAATCTTTTAGTAACTTTTTTTGACATCAATTTCTCCGCATTTTTAAAGTGCTACCACTAATGTTTAAAATCCCAGCGGTATAGGATCAATCAACTACAGTAATTCCCATAGAACGAGCCGAACCAGAAATTATCTTAGCTGCTTGCTCTTTATCTTTTGTATTCATATCTACAATTTTTTTATCAACAATCTCAAGAATTTGAGCTTTTGTTAATTGACCAACTTTGTTTTTAAGCGGATTGTCCGCACCTTTTGTGATACCAGCAGCTTTTTTAATAAGATCTGTAGCCGGCGGCTGTTTTGTGATAAAAGTAAAGCTCTTATCCGCATAAACTGTAATAACAACTGGAATATTATATCCAGCCATATCTTTTGTTCTCTCATTAAATGCTTTACAAAACTCCATTATATTTACACCTTGTTGACCAAGAGCTGGACCAACTGGTGGGCTTGGATTTGCTTTTGTAGCTGCAATTTGTAATTTGATTTCGCCTACAACTTTTTTAGCCATAAACTTTCTCCTTAAACTTATACTATCTTTTCAACTTGTGAATATAAAATCTCAACTGGAGTGCTTCTACCAAATATCGAAACATTTAAACGAAGCTTACCATGAACCATATCATACTCTTCAACCGTTCCATTAAAGTTAGCAAACGGACCTTCGGTAACACGAACAACCTCACCTGTTTCAAATGAAATTTTAGGTTTCGGAGCTGCTCTTTTATTAACTTTTTCTAATATCAAATTGATATCTTTATCGCTTAAAGGCGTTGGTTTCTTAGACTCACCTATAAAGCGACCGACTTTAGGAAGAGATTGAATTTTATGCCAAAGTGCTGTGTCTAGATCTAAATGTGCAAAAGCATATCCAGGATAAAGACTTCTTTCATTGATCTTCTGTTTTCCATTTTTTATCTCGATCACATCTTCAGTAGGAACAACAACTTCTAAAAGTTGCTCTTCTATACCATGATCAACGACTAAATTTTCAATCGCTCTTTTGACACTCATCTCACTACCAGCATAGGTTTGAATAGCATACCATTTATGTGCCATTTTGCATCCTTATGCAAGTTTTGATACAGTAAATGACATTATTAAATCAACCAAAGCCAAAAATAGAGAAACTATAGCTACAACAGCAAAAACTGTTATAAACGCATTTCTAATCTGTTCTTTGGTAGGAAAAACAACCTTGCCAATTTCTGCTCGTGATAATTTAAAATAACTTATAAATTTTTCCATATCTAACCTTTTGTGGCAGGGCAGGAGGGATTCGAACCCCCAACCATCGGATTTGGAATCCGGCGCTCTACCGTTGGAGCTACTGCCCTAATGGCATACAGTAAAGAAGAATGCCTTATTTAAGCTTAACTTCTTTATGGACTGTATGTTTTTTTAATCTTGGGCAATATTTTTTAAGTTCCAACTTTTCAGTTGTTGTTTTACTGTTTTTAGTTGTTGTGTAATTTATATCATTACATTCAGCACACTTCAAACCTATTTTAACTCTATTTGCACTTGCCATTTAATTTCCCTTTTATATTAAATGCGAGCCAAAGCTCGCAATTAAAATTAAGCTATTATCTTAGAAACAACACCTGAACCAACAGTTCTACCACCCTCGCGGATAGCAAATCTTGTGCCATCTTCAAGAGCAACTGGGTTTATTAACTCAACAGTGATTTTTAAGTTATCACCAGGCATAACCATCTCGGTACCCTCTGGAAGAGTGATTGATCCAGTAACATCTGTTGTTCTTACATAAAATTGTGGTCTATAGTTGTTGAAGAATGGAGTATGTCTACCGCCCTCTTCCTTAGTCAAGATATAAACTTCTCCCTCAAATTTAGTATGAGGAGTAATTGATTTTGGCTTACAAAGAACCATACCTCTTTCAACGTCTTCTTTCTTTGTACCGCGTAAAAGAACACCAACGTTATCACCAGCCTCGCCTTGATCCATTTCTTTTCTAAACATTTCAACGCCGGTAACTGTTGTAGTTTGTGTATCTCTAATACCTACGATTTCGATAGTATCACCAACTTTAACTATACCTTTTTCAATTCTACCAGTAACAACAGTACCACGGCCAGAAATCGAGAATACGTCTTCAATCGGCATTAAGAAATCTTTATCAGTAGCACGAACTGGAGTTGGTATGTAGCTATCAACAGCAGCCATAAGATCCATAATCTTAGCTGACCATTCGCCATCATTACCAGCTTTAGCTTCTTCAAGAGCTTGAAGTGCTGATCCGCTTATAATAGGAGTATCATCACCAGGGAAGTCATATTCGCTTAATAACTCTCTGATCTCCATTTCAACTAATTCTAGCAACTCTGCGTCATCTACCATATCAGCTTTGTTCATAAAAACAACTATATATGGAACACCAACTTGACGAGATAGCAAAATATGCTCTCTAGTTTGTGGCATTGGGCCATCAGCTGCAGAAACAACTAGTATGGCACCGTCCATTTGAGCAGCACCTGTAATCATATTTTTAACATAATCGGCGTGTCCTGGGCAATCAACGTGCGCATAGTGGCGATTTTCTGTTTCATACTCAATGTGAGAAGTAGCAATTGTAATACCTCTCTCTTTTTCTTCTGGAGCATTATCGATATTATCATAATCTTTAAGCTCAGCAAGACCACGTCTTGAAAGAACAGCAGAAATAGCAGCTGTTAGAGTTGTTTTACCGTGGTCAACGTGACCAATAGTACCGATGTTTACGTGTGGCTTATTACGTGAAAATTTTTCCTTAGCCATTGTATCCTCCGTTATAAATTTTAACTTTTAAAATTTAAAGTTTGTATATCATGTATTTTCTTATTTTAACTTTTATGGAGCTCATAGTGGGACTTGAACCCACGACCTCTTCCTTACCAAGGAAGTGCTCTACCTCTGAGCCATATGAGCGTTTCTAAATAAGAAACTTCGTGTGGCAAAACAGAGTTTTACAAAAATAATACAAACACCAATAACTTAATCAACTAGAATAACTGTATAATTTAAAGAATAGTAAATTAGAATACAGCTCCCAGTCAAAATCCAAAATGGAGCGGGAAACGGGACTCGAACCCGCGACCCTCAGCTTGGAAGGCTGATGCTCTAGCCAACTGAGCTACTCCCGCAATAGCAATGGTGGTGAGACGTGGATTCGAACCACGGAAGACAAAGTCAGCAGATTTACAGTCTGCCCTCGTTGGCCGCTTGAGTATCTCACCTTAAATAAAATTTTTTTGATTGCTATAAATATCTGGTCAAACACTGTTAAAATAAATGGAGCTGGTGAACGGAGTCGAACCGCCGACCTACTGCTTACAAGGCAGTTGCTCTACCAACTGAGCTACACCAGCACCCTTAACTTGTGAGCTGGAATTATATCTTATTTTTTATACTATGTCAAGAGTTTTTAACAAATTTAATAAAAATCAATTAAGATATTAAGAATATTATTTTAAAATTTAAAAATTCCAAATTTAATAGTACTAAATATAAAATTAAATTTTAAAGCAGCCTAATTGATTACTAGGCTGCAATTTAGATTAATTTATAACTCCGCAAACAAGTCTAGCACCGCCTCCACCTAAAGGTTTTGGGCTATCACTATGATTATCCGCACCTAAATGAACCATTAAAGAGTGTCCTTTTAGCTCATTTATATTTTTAATTTTTGTTGATAAAACCGGATAATTTGCATCTCCGTTTGTATCTACATATAAGGCGGGAAGATCTCCTTTATGACCATCATTATCCCAAGAAAATGAGTGTTTACCGGTATTTTGAGGATCCCAGTGACCACCAGCTTTCATACCAAGTCCTTTATCACTAGATCCGCAATCTGGGTTTGTATGAACATGAAATCCATGCATACCTGGTGCAGATAATCCAGAAAGTCTAGGAAAAAATGCAACGCCATCTGCTGTATTTATAGCTACGACTTCGCCTACGCTTTTATCTCCATTTGCGCTAAGAGCACTCATTTTGATAACGATATGATCTACGGATTTTGGATCAAAGCTATTTAATGGAGAACTTTGTTCGCCATGAGTTGCTCCAAATAAAGCAGTAGCTAGCAATGCGCTAATAAAACTTATTTTACTCATATATCCCCTTTAATTTTTAAAATATAAGAAAATTTTAACAGTAATTATTAAATAGAGAATAAATTAATGAAATACTAAAACTAATTAAACTATAATTTTTATTGATTTAAATAAATATAAAGTGTAGTGGCGGACAGAGAGGGATTTGAACCCTCGAAGCCCGATTAAGACTTGCACCCTTAGCAGGGGTGTGGTTTCAGCCGCTCACCCATCTGTCCATAAAAAGTGAAATGAAATTATACTTTTTAATTCCTTATATTATGCTTAATTTAGCTTTAAGTTATATTATATAGGATTTTTTCAGTAATTTCTCTTGGATTTTTAGATTGATATATAGGTCGTCCTACAACTATAAAATCCGATTTGTTGTTCATCGCTGTTTTTAAATTTGCTACTCTCTTTTGATCATCATTTGACTCGCCAAAAGGTCTAATTCCAGGAGTAAGAGTAAGAAAATTGCTACTAGTAGCATTTTTTATATCTAAGCTCTCATAAACAGAACATACCATTCCATCAAGACCGCATTCATAAGAAATTTTTGAAAATTTAACTACACTTTCTTTGATATGCGCTGCATAAATCTCACTAAAACTCTCTTCATCAAAACTAGTTAGAGCAGAAACCGCCAACACCAAAGGACGATTATTTAATTTCGACAATCTCTCCATAACACTATTCATAGCAACTCTTCCGGCGCTTGCATGGATATTTATCATATCTGCGCCTATTTGCGAGATAACCTCACAAGCATCAGCCATAGTATTTGGTATATCATGCACTTTGAGATCTAAAAATATTTTAAAATTATCTACATTTTTAAGTTCATTTATAAATTTAAAACCATCTCTTAAATAAGCTCTAAGTCCGACTTTAAGCCATACGTCAAGACCTTTTAGCTCTCTTGCCACTCTTAAACACTCATCAGAGTTCGCAAGATCTAATGCTACGCATAATTTCATTAGTTCACCTTACTTATAGCATCAAGTACGCCATTTATAAATCTTGTAGATGAATCCGAGCCAAGCTCATTTGCCAACAAAATTGCTTCGTTAATCACTATCGCACTTTGGGTATTAGTAAATTTAATTTCATAAGCTCCGAGTCTAAGTATAGCTCGCTCAACAGCTCCTATTTCGCCGAGTTTCCACTTTCCAAGATGAGCGTCTAACGCTTCGTCTATCAAATTCAAATTGTCTAAAACACCGTTATAAAGAGTTAGCGTAAAGCTTTTTTGATCATTTCGTATCTTTTTTTCTTCTAAAAATTCATTTGAAAACTCTTCCATCTCACTGCCCATTTCATTTGCATAAAGCAAGCTTACAACACTCTGTCTTACCTGATGTCTAGTAGCCATCTTAAGCCTTTATATTTTTATATAAATTTAAAAGCTCAACCACACTAGTCATTGCTTCAAAACCTTTATTTCCAGCTTTGCTACCTGCTCTTTCAATGGCTTGTTCTATACTATCTACAGTTAGAACTCCAAAAGTAACTGGTTTACCATATTTCAAAGTAACATTTGCTATACCTTTCGTAGTCTCAGCACTAACATAATCGAAATGCGGCGTACTCCCTCTGATAACAGCTCCAACGCAGCAAACAGCGTCCCATTTCCCGCTACTTAAAACTTTTTCTAATGCCATAGGTATTTCAAATGCACCAGGTACCAAAATAAGATCTAAATTTTCTTCTTTTCCGCCATGTCTTAAAAAAGCGTCTTTTGCGCCTTCTACTAATCTATCTGTTATTATATGATTAAATCTACCATTTATTATAGCTACTTTTTCATCTCCGTTTAAATGCAGATTTCCTTCTATTATATTCATATTTTCTCCTTAATAATTCATAACTAAACAAACGAGCTTTATCCAAAGCAACATTAAATTAATTTCAACATTATAACACTAAAAACTATCAAAAATAGATAAACGCACTTTTTTATCCCTAATTTTTCATGATTAAACACTACGCCTACAAAAACGGCTCCGATTGCTCCGATTCCAGTCCAAATAGCATAACTCACCGACATGGGCAAAACTTGCATAGCATATCTTAAAAGACTAAGAGAAAAGCCGAATGTGGCCACTATAAACATGAAATTAACTATTTTTCTAATTCCGTTTGAATGTGAAAATTTATTTAGAAATACAATTCCTAAAACTTCACATCCCCCAGCTAATAAAAGAGCCAAAAGATGCATTAACTCTCACTCCTTTTTAACCCCAAAACACCAATTATCAAAGTAAATATAAAAACTATGCGCAAAAAGTCTATGCTACTTCCTCGAAAATAGTCGCTTATTATCTCCGTTCCTACTATAAAAAGAGTTCCGAATCCTATAAAAAGAGTGTAAGCCACACTAGCTGGAAGATATTTAAATGCTGCCATAAATGAGAAAAAACTACAGCATATTAAAATAATTGTTATTAGATATTCTAAATTTGAATCAGCGTATTTTAATCCATAAGCCCAGCCGCCTTCTACTATGGCTCCAAATATTACGAAAAAGAGTCCCTTATTTGACATCTGGCTATAAAACCTCTTTAATATTTTTAATGTCGTTTATATTTTTTTCTAATGCTTCAAGAGTAAGCATATTGGCTCCATCGCAAAGCGCATCGCAAGGATTTATGTGAGTTTCATAGAAAAATCCATCTACTCCAACAGCTGCTGCTGCCCTTGCTAAGTACGGTACGAATCTGCTATCTCCTCCGCTAGTAGCGCCGTTTGCGCTAGGCATTTGTACGCTATGAGTTGCGTCAAATATTACCGGAGCAAATTCTTTCATGATAACCAAACTTCTCATATCTACAACCAAATTTCCATAACCGAACGTACTTCCTCTTTCGCAAAGATACACTCCGTTTTGTTTTGCGATCTCATAACCAAACTCATTAATTCCGCGTGTCTCAAGCACCTTTTTAACGCTATATTTCATAGCGTCCGGAGATAAAAATTGACCTTTTTTGATATTTACCATAGCTTTTGTCTTTGCAGCAGCTACCAAAAGATCTGTTTGCCGACACAAAAAAGCGGGAATTTGCAAAGCATCAGCGACCTGTGAAACAGGTGTTGCTTGATAACTTTCATGGATATCTGTTAATATTTTAAATCCGAATTCTTTTTTAACTTCAGATAGAATTTTACAGCCTTCTTCAAGCCCCGGTCCTCTAAAGCTGCTTATGCTTGTGCGGTTTGCTTTATCAAAACTGGATTTGAAATAAAAATCTATCCAGCCCATTTCGTTAAATTTAGACAACTTCTCGGCAACTTTAAAAACTAAATCCCTACTTTCAATGACACAAGGTCCTGCTATCAAAACCATAATTATATTTCCTAAATTTTTACCGATTATAGCCAAAATCCTATAAATATTTGCTTACTATTTCTCTTTGGCGACCAAAACTCCGCTTAAAACGATAAGGGCTATTCCGCAAAATACTATAAAATTCGGAAAAGAATCTCCAAGCATCAAACCAAAAATCATACTAAAAACAACATCGCTATAACTAACAGCTGCAACAGCTCCTGCTTTTCGGCTAGCTGCGTAAGCTTTTGTCATATAAATTTGAAACCATGTTCCGCAGATTCCCATCAAAGCTATAAATATCCAACCTTTAGTATCAGGCATTATAAAAGGGGCAAGCATAAAATCTAAATAAGAAACAGTATAAAACTCGGCTAAAATCATGCACAACAAAGGCATAAATGTGCCAAATATCATAAATGAAAGCACTATAACTCCAGTATTGTAATACTTTCTAAGCTCCCTTATACTTGTATATGCAAGAGCTGCGCCTATACCGCTTAATAATCCTATAAGATCATTTTTACTAACACCTAAATTTGGTTGAATGATAAATAAAATTCCCAAAAAGCCTATAAAAATAGCAAACCAACCTTTGGAACTTAATTTTTCTTTAAATATAAATGCAGCCAAAAGAGCGGTAAAAATCGGACTCGTCTTTGAAAACGTGAAAGCTGCGGCTAAATTTATATTTGCTATATTGTAAAAGAACGCAAGTAGTCCAAGCGTGCCGATGACTCCACGAAAAATAAGCAAGAACGGACGCCCGCCTTTTTGATGCAGCGGTTTTTTATAAAGCGCGATAATAATAAGAATGAATCCTACTAAATTTCTAAAAAATACAACTTCGATTGAACTCATATCGCTACTTAACATCTTCGCAAATGCTCCAGTAGCAGCAAAACATATAGAAGCTACAAGCATATAATATATACCAAGGTGCCTCATTAAAAAGTGATTATACATAGATCTAACCTGCATTCATTTTTTAAATTTTATGGAAAATTTTAGTTGCAATATTACCACGATGATACATAATTTTTTATAAATTTAGCTATTTTTCGCTATAATTGAAAGTTTTAAAAGGAAAAATATGAAAAAAATCATGCTAGTAGGACGTCCAAATGTCGGAAAAAGTTCGCTATTTAATCGTTTAGCAAAACAGAGAATAGCCATAACAAGTGACGTTAGCGGTACGACAAGAGATACGAATAAAGCTGAAATTTTTATTGATGATAAAAACTGTATTTTGATAGACAGCGGCGGTCTTGATGATAGTAATGAGCTATTTAAAAATGTAAAAATAAACACGCTAAATGAGGCTAAAAATGCTGATATAATCGTTTTTATGGTAGATGGAAAAAATTTTCCAGATGAAATAGACAAAAGATTTTTCTATGAGCTTTCAAATTTAAATAAACCTATAGCTCTAGTAGTAAATAAAGTCGATAGCAAAAAAGACGAAGAGAGAAGTTGGGAGTTTAACGAATTTGGCGCGAAATACATTTTTAACCTATCTGTTAGCCATAATTTAGGAACCGACGAACTACGTGATTGGATGTATAAACTTATTCCTAAAAGCAAGATAAAAGCTGATACGAGTGATGATTTTGACGAATTTTTGGACTGTGTTAATGAAAACGGAGAAATGGGATTGCCGTCTGTTGATTACGAAACAAAAAATATAAAAATCGGGATAATCGGCAGAGTAAATGTAGGAAAATCAAGCCTTCTAAACGCTCTTGTCAAAGAAGATCGTTCAGTCGTAAGCAAAATCGCCGGAACTACGATAGATCCTGTTAATGAAAGCTATGTTTATGAAGATAGGGTTTTTGAATTTGTTGATACAGCAGGTATCAGAAAACGCGGAAAGATAGAAGGCATAGAAAGACTTGCGCTACATAGAACAGAAAAAATATTAGAAGAAGCAGATATAGCATTGCTTGTTCTTGATGCAAGTGAGCCGCTTACGGAGTTAGATGAGAGGATAGCCGGTCTTGGAGCTAAGTTTGAGCTGGGACTCATTATAGTTTTAAATAAATGGGATAAAGATCATGGCGAATTTGATAAAGTCGTATATGAGCTAAGAGATAAATTTAAATTTCTAGCTTACGCTCCTATCATCAGCGTTAGCGCACTCGGCGGAAAAAGAGTTCATAAACTCTATCCGCTTATACTTGAAGTTTATAAAAATTACACTCAAAAAATGAAAACTTCAAGGCTAAATGAAGTTTTAGAAGAAGCCATTAGAACTCATCCGATCCCTAGAGATCATGGAAAAATAGTTAAAATTTATTATGGAGTTCAGTTTGGATTCGCGCCTCCGAAAATCGCCCTCATAATGAATAAACCGAGGTCTTTACACTTTAGTTATAAAAGATATCTGCTAAATAAATTAAGAGAAAACTATGAGCTAAGCGGAACCCCGGTAATTTTAATACCTAAAAATCGTAGTCAAAAAGAGAGCACAGAAAATGAAAATTGATAAAAATATAGTTTTAATAGGATTTATGGGAGTCGGAAAAGGCACTATAGCAAGAGCTTTGGCTGAAAAATTAGGCGTATTTGCTATAGACGGCGATGATATGATAGAAAGTTTTGCAAATAAAAAAATAAAAACTATTTTCGAAGAAGACGGTGAAGAAGCATTTCGAAAGATAGAAAAAAATTTAGCTAAATTTTTAGAAAACTCAGTAAAAGGAGCCGTTATATCCACAGGCGGCGGATTTTATAAGGTAAAAAATTTAAAAAAAATAGGCACCGTGATCTATCTAAAATCAAGCTTTGAAAAGATAATCGAGCGTTTAAAAAACTCAAGCAATAGCGAGAAAAAATTCGCCAAACGCCCACTTCTTTCAAATTTAGAAGAAGCCAAAAATATACACGCTAGTAGAGATAAAGAGTATGAGAAAAAAGCTGATTTTTCTATTTTGGTTGAAGATAAAACAGCAAAACAGATAACAAATCAAATAGTGAAATTACTAAATTCACAAAAAGCCAAAGGATAGAATTTGAGAACTTTAACAGGACTTCAACCTTCAGGAAAACTACATTTAGGAAATTATTTTGCTAGCATAAAACCTATGGTCGATACTCAAAACTTAGGCAATGACGATATGTTTATGTTTATCGCGAACTATCACGCTATGACTTCGGTAAATGAAGCAAAAAAGCTAAAAGAGAGCACTTTTGAAGCCGCGTGCGCGTTTTTAGCACTTGGCATAGATCCGAACAAATCTACATTTTGGATTCAAAGCGACGTCAAAGACGTGCTGGAACTTTACTGGATACTAAGCCAACTAACTCCCATGGGTTTAGTCGAGCGCGCTCATGCTTATAAAGACAAAGTCGCAAAAGGATTTGAAGCTCATCACGGACTTTTTAGCTATCCTGTTTTGATGGCTGCAGACATCTTGCTTTTTAACTCAAACATAGTTCCGGTAGGAAAAGATCAAATTCAGCACGTCGAGATAGCGCGCGACATAGCTATCAAATTTAACAATGCGCACGGAGATATATTTACTATTCCTGAAGCCGGGGTTCAGCAAAACGTAGCTACAGTTCCAGGGATTGACGGAGCTAAAATGAGTAAAAGCTACGGAAATACGATAGATATTTTCAGTGATGCAAAAACACTAAAAAAACAGTGCAGTTCCATAGTGACCGACTCCACTGCTCTAGAAGTTCCAAAGCAGTGGAGAAACTGCAACATCTTTAACATAGCAAAACTATTTTTAAACACCGAAGAACAAGAGGCACTCGCAGCTAGATATGAAAAAGGTGGCGAGGGTTATGGACATTTTAAAATGTATCTAAACGAGCTTGTTTGGAACTATTTTGCGGAAGCTAGAGAAAAATTTGAATACTACTTAAGTCATAAAAACGAAGTTTATGATATTCTTGATGCTGGAGCAAAAAAAGCTAACAACGTAGCGTCCCAGACGATGCAAAAAGTAAGAGACGCTGTGGGAATTTATAGATAAAGGAAAATTATGATAAATTTAAAACTAATAGAGACGAATTTTGATGAGTTTAACGCTAAATTAAAAGCGAAAAAAGTTGATGAAGGCGTTTTAAAAAATTTACTTGATACGTACAATGAACTAAAAATCAAAAAACAAGAGTTAGAAAATCTTCAAGCCGTGCAAAACGCAAAATCAAAAGAAGTAGGCATACTAGCTAGAAGCGGCGTGGACACAACGCTACTAAAAACCGAACTCGAAGAAAATAAAAAACTTATGCAGACCGCTTCAAATTTAGTAAGCGAGCTTGAAACAAAACTAGACACGGTAGCTAGTAGAGTGCCTAACGTGATAGATGATGACGTGCCATTAGGCAAAGACGAAGACGATAACGTCTGTATAAAAACCATACTTGAGCCTAGAGAGTTTAACTTTACCCCAAAAGAGCATTTTGAGCTTGGAGAAAATCTCGGCTGGTTGGATTTTGCAACAGGAGCAAAGCTCTCAGGTAGTCGCTTTACTGTGCTTAGGAGCGATGGAGCTAGACTTAGTAGAGCTTTAGTAAATTTTATGATAGATTTCAATACCGCTAGAGGTTTTGAGCTAGTAAACGTACCGTTTTTGGTAAACTCAAACACGCTTTATGGCACAGGACAACTTCCTAAATTTGAAGAAGATCTGTATAAAATAAGAGATGAAGACTTATATCTTATTCCCACAAGCGAAGTTCCAGTTACAAACATCTACAATAACGAGATAATTCCGGTTGAAAATTTACCTATAAAAATGACTTGTTACTCAGCATGTTTTAGACAAGAAGCAGGAAGCGCAGGACGAGATACCAGAGGAATGATACGTCAGCACCAGTTTGAAAAAGTCGAGCTGGTAAGCATAAGCAAACCAGAAGATAGCGCGAAAATACTTGACGAAATGGTAAGCTGCGCTTCTGATATGCTAAAAGAGTTGGGGCTTCCTCATCGTCATATGATGCTTTGTAGCGCAGATCTTGGATTTGGTGCGGCAAAAACTATAGATCTTGAAGTTTGGCTTCCAGGACAAGGCAAATACAGAGAAATAAGCTCTATCTCAAATACCAGAGATTTTCAAGCCAGACGAGCAAAAATCAGATATAAAGACGGTAAAAAAAATGCTTTAGTTCATACTCTAAATGGTTCAAGCTTGGCAGTCGGTAGAACTCTTATAGCGATCATGGAAAATTACCAAAATAGCGACGGCTCTATAAATATCCCAGAAGTTCTTAAAAAATATATGTAAGGATAAGCTTTGGCAGATGAGCAAAATGAAGTTCAAAAAGAAGAGATAGTAATACTAGAAAAAGATGATGGGGATATAACTCCGCTTGAAGATCTAGATAAAAAAGAGAAGCAGGTAGAAACTCCGAAACCGCAAAAAAAACCTAAAAAAAATATTTTTATAATAGCAGCCGCAAGCGGTGCAATAGCTTTGATTTTGTTGATTGCGATTATTTTATTACTAAAAAAAGATGAAACAAAAGAGCAACCAACTAAAAATTTAGAGCAGCCCAAACAGACGCAAGTCATAACGCAAAAATTTAGCCCATCAAAAATCGATGATATGCTAAAAAAAGCAAACAGTCTCTATGAAAGCGGAAATAAATTCGAAGCACTCAAAATTTATGAAAACGTAGCAATATATAATGAAGCCTTATCGAATTACAATCTTGGCGTATCTCAAATGAATCAATCAAAATTTGAAGACGCGATCAGCTCATTTAAAAAAGCTATAGAAAACAATGAAAACACTTCCGTAAGCGCTCTAAACGCTGCCGTAAGTGCACTTGAGATAAATAACGAACCGTTGTTTAAATACTATATAGAATTAGCAAATGCTTTTTTAAGTAAAGAATCAGACTCTAGTTTATACGACTATTATAACGCGTTAATAAACTACTACAAAGGCTACTATATAGAAGCTTTGCATATATTAGATAGCTCAAAAAATCGGTATTATGAAGGTCAAAAAAACTATCTTAGATCAAAAATACTAAGCTATATATATCAAGATAAACAGTCCATAAAAGCCCTTGAGAACACAAATACGTTCGATACGAATATACCTATGGGACTTTTGTATGCTAGGCTTGGCGAATATGATCTAGCAAGAAAATATCTGAACAAAGCTTTAGTTGATGAAAATAATGCCGACTCAACAAAACTTGCTTTAGCTTTAATCGATATAAAAACAGGACAATTCGGCTCTGCTGCGCTAAATTTAAAAGATATAAACGATAAAAACTCTACATTTATATCTGAAACGTATCCTATAAAAACTATATTAAATCCTGAACTGTTTGATATAAATATGGCACAAAAAAAATTCAGCGTAGATATGCTTTTTAGTAAAGACAACATATATCAGATACTATTTTATTTTACTCCATATAAAGTATTTGATGCTAAGCAGACTATAAATTACATAAGAAAAGGCGGAATCAGTGTATTTATCGATGAGAACACGCAAGCCGATGAGTATCTAAAAACAAGCGGAGCTATATCAAAAGTAAATTTAAATTTATCAAAAACTATAGCAACGGCACTAAATTATAACCTAAGAGAGGCAAATAAGGAGTTCTTAAATATTATTAAAATTTACTCGGGCCACTCGATACTTCACTATAATCTAGCACTAACTTATGCTCAACTCGGTAATTTTTCTGAGGCATATAGACACTTTATCACAAGCTACCATTTAGATTCTACAAACTATTTAGCAGGAGTTTATGCAGTTATGACATCCTCAATGATAGGAAAAGATAATAAAAAACTTATATCAGAAATACTTGATAATCTAAACGAAGATTCAAATTTAAATCAAGAAAATATATATGACTCAATGGTGCAGCTAGTACTGGGCAATAACGGTGTACTTCAAAGATGGCTTGATACGGATAATAGTACAAATATCTTAAATATAGTTTTTGATATCATAGCGGCTCAGATAACAGGCAGGAAAGATATTATAATATCAAAAACAGACAAGCTTAAAGAGATTTTACCTAATGATATTATGGCAAATATTCTTTACTCAACAGCAAGATTTACAGATAATAATATAAAAGATTACGCTAGAGATATTCAACATGGATTTTTTAATAACAATGTCAATAAAAAGGCGCTATACGGTGGAGCAAATATCATAAGAATTCAATATATCAAACTATTGCAAGTAGCGGGACTTCTTAATGTAGAAAGAGATCGCATAAAATCTGATTTAGAAATTTCTACTCAAAACGCACAAAATATACTCCAAACTTTAGCTTATATAGATCTATTTACCGCAAATTTTGAAGAGTCGTACAGTATATACAATGAGCTAATAGATAATAAAAACGTAAATGATCCAAACACGCTATTCTTAGCTAGCGTAGCAAGTATAGGAGCAAGACATCCAGAAAGTGCGATTGGGTATTTAGAGCTATCAAAATTAGTAGATCCAACATCTATAGAAGATAGATTAGCTCTTGGTATGCTTTATCAAGAAGTAGGAAATATAGACGCGGCGATATCACAATACGAAAATATAGGAAATACAAGCTACAAAAGTGAATTTTTCACTTTTGAGCTGGTAAATTAATTAAATTTGGCTACTATCTATTTTTCATAGATAAGTAGCTATTTAAAGCGCTTACATATGCTTTAGCGCTTGCCATCATAGTATCAATATCAAGCCCATGACCGATTGTAGCGCAGCTTGAACCTTCAAAAACAACCTTAACAGTGATCTTTGCAAGTGCATCCTTTCCTTGCGAGACAGCATTGACTTTATAATCTTTCAACTCTCCGCTAATTCCACTGATCCTATCAATCACCTTAAATATCGCATCAGCAGTACCGTTTCCAAGAGCTGCGTCGCTTATTATATTATCGCTAAATTTGATGCTCACAGCGGCACTTGAGTGTCCGGCATTACATGAGCTTGTGCTTAAAGTTTGTATAGAGTAAATTTCTGGTATTTTTATAATCTCATGGCTAACAAGCGCTCTTATATCATCATCAAAGATCTCTTTTTTCTTATCGCATAACTCTTTAAATTTAATAAATGCTTCATTTATCTCATTATCATCAAGATCAAAACCTAAATTTATAAGTTTATCTTTGAATGCGTGTCTGCCGCTGTGCTTACCCAAAACTAAACTATTTTTCTCAGCGCCTATATCTTCAGCTTTTATGATCTCATAAGTCTGAGCGCATTTTAACATACCATCTTGATGAATACCACTTTCGTGAGCAAAAGCATTTTTACCGACTATAGCTTTGTTTGGTTGCGGCTCAATGCCTGTTATACTAGCAACCAGTCTGCTGGTGGCGTAGATCTCTTTTGTTACTATATCCGTATAAAGCGGAGCAAACTCATCACTTCTAGTTCTTATAGTCATAACAATCTCTTCAAGAGCGGCGTTTCCTGCTCTCTCGCCAAGTCCGTTAATAGTACATTCTACTTGTCTTGCACCAGCTTTGATACTTGCTAAAGTATTTGCTACAGCCAAACCTAAATCATTATGATTATGCACAGAAATAATAGCTCTATCTCCTATAAAATCTACCATTGATTTTACCATATTATATATCTCGTCTGGCATTCTAAACCCAACAGTATCAGGTAAATTCAGAGTTCTAGCTCCAGCTTCAACAACAGCAGCACAAATCTCTTTTAAAAATACTATATCGCTTCTTCCAGCATCTTCACAGCTAAACTCAACATCATCTACAAAAGTCTTAGCGTATTTTACAGCCTCGACTGCTCTTTTAATAACTTCATCCGGAGTCATTTTTAATTTATGCTCCATATGAATAGGACTCGTAGCTATAAACGTATGTATACGCTTATTTTTTGCTGGAGATATCGCTTCCCCTGCGGCTTTAATGTCTTTTTCTAAAGCCCTAGCAAGGCTTGCTATGCGAATGGAGTGAATTTGTTTTGCTATTTGATTTATAGCATCAAAATCACCGGGGCTTGCCGCGGCAAATCCTGCTTCCATAACATCAACACCTAAGCGCTCAAGCTGCAATGCGATCTGAATTTTCTCTTCAGTATTCATTGAAGCACCCGGGCTTTGCTCACCATCTCTTAAAGTAGTATCAAAAACTATTATTTTATTATTATCCATTTTATTATCCTCTTTTTTAAATTTAGCATATTGCTAAGTGTAAAGATTTAAAATCACCTTGTGTTTTGTATATTGGGGTTATTAAAAAAATTAAGTTTTACAGCAGGTTAAGGAGAGAGAGTTTGTAGATAAATATATATTTTTTTTGTGAAAATGGCGTGGTCATCTGTTCTCCTTGGTTAATTTTATATTTTTAGCAAAAAATCTTGCCCATATGGCTCTAATTATACCATAAATTGTGTAAATAGTAATAAGAATTGTTGCGCTTTCTAACGGGCATAAGTATAACATAGAAAATATTATTACTAAATAAACAAGTGTTTTTAAATAATTTGCTCTTTTAAAATCAACTTTTTTAAAACTCGGATATCTAACATTTGATACCATAAGTACGGAAAGTCCGGCCATAATCACTATAAAAATAGGCTCAAAACCGTGCATAAAATCATAATTATTATAAATTCCAACCCAAAAAGCGCTCACTATAGCAGCACTTGGTATAGGAAGCCCTATAAAAACATTTGGTTCACAAGTTCCGCTCATAACATTAAATCTAGCAAGCCTTATAGCGCCAAATACTACAAACATAGCTGTTAAAAGTGCTCCGAAACGACCGAAATTATAACCTATACTGAAATAAAAAAGTAAAGCCGGAGCCACGCCAAACGCGACTAAATCAGCTAAACTATCAAATTCGACTCCGAATTTAGAAGTGGTTTTCGTAAGCCTAGCAACTCTTCCATCCAAACCATCTAATATCAAAGATAAAACTATATAAATTATAGCCTTCATATATTCACCATTAGCAGACGCTAAAATGCTGATAATACCTAAAAAAGCACTACCTGCTGTAAATAAATTTGGCAATATATATATTAATTTCGGCTTATTTTCCATTATTTTATTCCTCTAAAAAGCCTATTAAATCAGCTGCTTTTACTCTGTTACCAACCGAAACATTTAATTTTGTAGTAAGAGGTAAAAATAAGCTTACCCTTCCATCTAAAATAAACCCAAATCTTCTACCGGCTTTTAACTCTTTTGTTTTTTCAAGATGTATTTTTCTACTCATTGCACCGGAGTTGATTCTTATGATAACTTGCTTATCTCCAACAGAGCATATATAAGCTATTCTATTATTTAATAGATTTTTATCTAAGCTAGTTGTCGCTAAATTTAGACCGTTTTTAGATTTAATCTCATCGACTTTTAAATTTGCTACAGCTCGCAATACTCCAGAATCAAAAATAGAGTTTTTTATAACAACTTCGGTATATAAAACACCATTATAACTACTTTTTCTTATATCTTCGATAACGCCGTCTATAGGAGATAATATGGCGTCCATACTCTCCACAGCAGGAAGTCTTTCTGGGTTTCTATATATAAACACTACAAAAATCAGCAAAATAGCAGATAGAAATATAAAAGTATCAAATAAGAGTGATAATAGAAATATGACTCCAAACAAACCGATACTGCAATATCCATACTTACTTATCACTCTTAAATTATCCATAGCTATTCCTTATCTTTTGCTTTTTTTATATCGCTATTACCGTCTTCTTCGACTATTAAACGGCTTGGAATATTGTTTTCTTCTTCATAACTTCTGATAATCTCTCTAACCTTTGAGCCTTCTATAGTCTCTTCTTCGTATAAAGAATCAACCATCTTTTCTATAGCTCCGCGATAAAGCTCAAGAGTGGCCACTACGGCATTAAATCTTTCATTTAAAAAGTTTTTTACATACTCATCTAGTTTATGGGCCATATCATCGCTATAATCTTTTAAAGTTTGCCCACCATTTAAAAATACGTTTCTTTGCTTTTCAAGCACCATAAGACCTGCAACATCTGTCATTCCATACATAGAAACCATAGCTTTTATGATATCTGTTGCTCGCTCTAGATCATTGCTAGCTCCCGTACTTATCTCTTTTATAAACACATGCTCTGCCGCGCGACCTCCTAAAAGAACATCAACTTTTGCGATAAGCTCGTGTTTTTGCATTAAAAATTTATTCTCTTCTGGAGCATTTAGCGTATATCCAAGAGCTGCAATTCCCCTTGGTATAACCGAAACTTTAGTAACTTTATCTGCACCTTTTGTAGTTTCAGCGATAAGAGCGTGACCGCACTCATGATAAGTAACTATCTTTTTCTCTTTTGGATTTATACGGCGAGATTTTTTCTCAAGTCCCGCGATAGCTCTCTCAACGGCTTCTATAAGATCTTGTTGTTCAATATACTCTTTGCTAGCACGACCTGCTAAAAGGGCTGCTTCATTTATGATATTTGCTAGATCAGCGCCTGCAAGTCCAGCAGTTAAACGACCTATATCATCCATATTTACGTTATTAGCAAGTTTTACCTCTTTACTATGAACCTTTAGTATATCCACACGACCTTTAAAATCAGGTTTATCGACTAAAACTTGTCTATCGAAACGTCCTGGACGAAGGAGAGCGGCATCTAAAACCTCAGGTCTGTTTGTAGCTGCTAAAACTATAACCGGACTTTTATCACTATCAAATCCATCCATCTCAGCCAAAAGTTGATTTAGAGTTTGCTCTCTCTCGTCATTCCCGCCCATCATGGCTCCAGCTGCTCTGCTTTTTCCTATAGCATCTATTTCATCTATAAATACGATAGCAGGAGCTTCTTTTTTCGCATTTTCAAATAAATCTCTGACTCTACTAGCTCCAACTCCTACAAACATCTCTATAAAGCTTGATCCAGAAACTGAGAAAAAAGGAACATCAGCTTCACCGGCAACCGCTTTTGCAAGAAGAGTTTTACCGGTTCCTGGAGGTCCTACTAAAAGTACGCCTTTAGGAATTTTTGCACCAAGTCTTATATATCTATCTGGATTTTTTAAGAAATCAACTATTTCTTTAACCTCTTCTTTTGCCTCTTCGACTCCGGCTACATCATTAAATTTAACCTTTGGTCTCTCGCTGTTTACAAGCTTTTTACTGCTACCCATTCCAAGTATTCCACCGCCCATATTTTTTTGCATTCTGCTAGCAAGAAACATCCAAATTCCAAAAAATATAAATATAGGAATTACCCATGAAAAAAGCATATCGCTAAGCCAGTTTGTCTCATTATAAGCTCCGTAGCTTACTCCTTCACTCTCAAGAAGCGGAACAAGCGTCTGGTCATTTACTTTCTTTGCTACATAAGTTACACCATTTCCGGTGGCTTTTATAGTAGTCTGTCCTATTACTACATTATTTATCTGCTTTGATTTTATAAGCTGTTTTAACTCCGAATATGTAATATTTTTAGAACTAGTACTATCTCCGAATTCGTTCATACCGTCTGGGTTAAAACTTCTAAATACGACAACTATTATTATTGCAAAAATCGCAAAAACCATAATAGGATTTTTGTTAAAAAAGTTTCCGTTATTATTATTTTGCCCGTTTTTATTCTCATTATTTTCCATTTTTATCCTTATTTTTGAATATAAAACTCTCCCACTCATTTTGAGTGATATTCCAAACAAGCTCTAAATCCACAAAAGCCTGTAAGATTCTATCTTTGTATTTTGTTAATATACCAGATAATATCAGATATCCATTATTATTTACATGCATTTTTAGATCTTTAGAAAGTAGTAAAATCACATCAGCTATGATATTTGCCACTACAACATCATATCTGCCATTAGCGTCTGTGATAGAACCGGTCCATATGTTATTAAATTTAATACCGTTTTTTCTTGCATTATCAGTGCTGCTTAAAACAGCTTGTTCATCGGTATCGCAAGCATCTACCGCGAGTCCTAATTTTGCTAAAGCTATACTTAAAATTCCGCTCCCGCAGCCCACATCTAAAGCTATCTTGCACTCTTTTAAATTTATATATTTACTAATCAAATTTAAGCAGGAGCTTGTGCTTTCATGATGACCAGAGCCAAATGCAAGAGCAGGATCTATAATTATATCTATAAAACCATCTTTTTGTTCTTCCCAGCTAGGTCTTATATAGAATTTACCGGAGGATACAGGCTTAATGCCTTTTTTATACTCATTGATCCAATCTATATTATCTTTGATCTCTAAGCTGGTGGATATATCAGATCCGATTCGTCCAGCAAATTCCTCTAAACCCCAGGATATATTGCTTAGATCGTCTTCATCTCTTAGTATAAAGCCGTTTTCTATCTCTTCTATGCAAGTAGCGCCTAGTTCAAACGCAAACTCTTTTAGAACATCGCTTTTACGGCTTAAAACTTTTAGTTCAAAAAACTTTTCTTTCATTAATTAAGAACGTCTTCAAGTTTTTCTTTAAGTACTTGCGGAGTAAATGGCTTAACTATATAGTTATTAACTCCGGCTTTTAACGCCGTAATAACCTCAGCCTTACCGCCTTCGGTAGTTACCATTATAATAGGCATATTTTCGTATTTTTGTTCGGCCCTTACTTTTTTTACAAGTTCCAAGCCATTCATTTCAGGCATATTCCAATCTGTGATTAAAACGCCTATATCTGGATTTTGTTCCAAAAGACCCCATGCTTCAAGCCCGTGCTCAGCCTCTAATATATCTTTATGACCAAGCCTCTGGAGAGTATTTTTAATAATTCTTCTCATAGTAGAGCTATCATCAACAACCAATAACTTCACTAATCATCCTTTCTCAAATTTCTATTATTCTATCAGAATTTAGTTTTAAAAAAACTTTAACAGAATTAAAAATTAGACTTAAAAGCTTCTTTTAAATCTAATTTACCCTCATAATACGCTTTTCCTACTATCACTCCTGCAATATTACCATTTAGTTTTAAACATTTTATATCATTTATATCTTTAACGCCGCCGCTCGCTATAGTATCGATACCGCTAGCCTTTGCTATAGAAGCGCTAAATTCCACATTTACGCCATTAAGCATACCGTCTCTACTTATATCGGTAGCGATGATGGCTTCAACTCCTGCATCTGCATATAGTTTTGCAAGGTTAGAGGCTTGCATCTTACTTACATTTGCCCAGCCTTCTATAGCTACAAATCCATCTATAGCGTCTATGCCTACTACTACTCTATATTTTTTTGCTACTTCTTTTACAAATTCAGGATTTTTCAGAGCGATTGAACCTAATATAATACGGCTGACTCCAGAATTCAAACAGCTTTTTATACGCTCTTTTGTCCTTATACCGCCACCTACTTCTACTTGTAAATTTGTAGTAGAAACTATCTTTTCAATAGTTTTTAAATTTATAGCATCTCCGGCAAATGCGCCGTCTAAATCAACTATATGCAACCATTTAGCACCCAAATCTTCAAATTCTTTAGCTAATTCCCAAGGTTTATCTGAGTAGATCTTAGCAGTTTGCACATCGCCTTTAGTGAGTCTTACTGCTTTACTCTGTTTTAAATCAATAGCGGGTATTATCTCCATTACAACTCCACAAAATTTTTTATAATCTTAAGCCCGTTTTCATGTGATTTTTCAGGATGAGGCTGAAATCCAAAAACATTATCTTTACAAACTGCACTCACAAACTCGTATCCATAAGTAGTAACAGCCAAAACAAACTCATCATCACAAACAGCGTGATATGAATGCACAAAATAGAGATAAGAACTCTTTGGCAAACCTCTGTTTATACTGCATTCTTTTTTAAATTCGCAGCTATTCCACCCTATGTGGGGAACTTTTAGATGCTTATTAAATTTACTCTCATCAAATTTAATAACATCACCTTTTATAACTCCAAGTCCTTTATGCTCACCAAACTCAAATCCTCGCTCAAATAAAAGCTGCATTCCAAGACATATACCAAGAAACGGCTTACCGCTTTTTATAAACTCCAAAATACCATCTTCCAAGCCATTTGCTCTTAGTTTTTGCATAGCGACTCCATACGCTCCTACTCCTGGAAGTATAAGTTTATCATATTTTTTTAAATTATCACCAAAACTAATCAATTCACTTTTTGAACCTATATACTCAAAAGCATTTTTTACACTTTTTATATTTCCTGCACCATAGTCAATAATCCCTATCAAAGCTGCTCCTTTTTAGCACCCAAAGATATAGGCTTAAAGCTACCATGAGCATGGCGACACCGCCTATTAAATATATAGCATATACTACTCCGCTAGGATTTGTAATTGCAAATTTAAAAACAAGCATTAACGACTCTATCGCAAGTGCTATGATGATACTTCCTATAAATCTCACCATAGTCTTGCTACCACCGTTATTATCGTGATTTGATCGACCTAAAACCTCGGCTTCAAATATAGCTTTCACCAGATCAAATATAGCCAAAGCAAGTGTCAAAACTATGGTAGATTCAAATACTTCGCTTATATTAATATCATGAAAACTTTTTAGCACAAAACCTTTTATACCGTGTATGAAAAGTACAACGGCAACTATAAATAAAGCAAGTGAAAATATAGAATATACTAATTTACTAAATTTACCGAATAATCCGTCGACGGAACTTGGATGAACAAGTTTTAAGATATCAACAAGGCTTATATCCATGCAAGCTATATATTTAAGCTCGTCTTTATCGTCATAAACCGGCATAGAAGCGGTCACGCAAAGTCCGTTTGTAAGGCTTGAAGGATATGGATCAGTTAGTACGCAGCGTTTTTCTCTAACTGCTCTGTAATAATATGCTTTATTACTTCTGTTATCGCCTTTTCCTATCATCTTTTTTGAGTCTAAACTTATATTATTTTCTATTTGAACGCCGTTTTTATCAAGTATATAAAATGCTTCAAAATACTCTATTTCATGAGCTATTTTATCAAAGCCGTCTTTTACCAAAGATAGATTAACTCCAGGCAAGTTATTTGGTATATTCCTATCAAAAAGATAACACAAATAAGCTCTTGCTTTATACCTTATATCGCTAAATTCTTGAATCTCTTTTATAAGCATTTTAATCCTTATTTAATGAATGATGAAACTCTGGAACTATATTTTTTAGCTCTGTTTCTATTAACGTTTCATCTTCTAAATTTATAAGTTTATTTATCTGCGAATTGAGTAGATTTAGATCATAATCTCCGGATTTTGTCACAAAAATACTCTCAAATTTAGTAGCCGCGTCATTCGGATCTATGAGTAGCTCTTCATAAAGTTTTTCTCCGGGACGAAGTCCGACAAATTTGATACCGAGCTCCTCTTTACCGCTTAATTTCAACATTCTTGCCGCAAGGTCTGCTATTTTAACCGGTTCTCCCATATTTAAAACAAAAAGCTCACCGCCATCGGCAATACTCGCTGCTTGTAGCACAAGCTGACAGGCTTCGCTAACTAACATAAAATATCTTGTGATATCTGGATGAGTTACGCTTAGGGGCTCGTTTGCCGCTATTTGAGCTTTAAATTTAGGTATAACGCTACCGCTGCTACCTAAAACATTACCAAAACGAACTGCCACTATCTCGGTTTTGCCGCTTTCATTTGAATTTAAAGCGTACAACTCACAAACACGTTTTGTCGTTCCCATTATATTTGTAGGTCGTACTGCCTTATCGGTAGAGATAAGCACGACTCTTTTTGTTCCGTATTTTTTTGAGAGATCGACAACGTTTTTTGTACCTAAAATATTGTTTTGAACTGCACTTATAGGATTAAACTCACAAAGCGGAACATGTTTATACGCAGCTGCGTGTATAACAATATCTGGCTTAAATTTAGCAAATATCTCTTCAAACTCTTTTAAATGCATTATATTTAACATTACAAGCTTGTTTCTCATATCACTTTTCGTAGCTTCGTTTATCTGATATAGATTATACTCGCTATGCTCAACCATTATAAGATTTTTGCAGCCATATTTCAAACACTGCTTACAAATTTCACTTCCTATAGTTCCACCGGCTCCGGTCACCATAACAACCTTACCGCCGATAAACTTCTCAACAACCTTGCTATCTAAATCTTTTGGCTTTCTAGCAAGCAAATCCTCAATACTAATATCGGTAATACCCTCTTTTTTTCCGTCAAGCAAAGAGAATATCTTGATATCTTTAAAACCTATCTCATCAAGCTCGTCATAAAGCTCTTTAAGCTCATTTGGACGCAGTTTTAAAGCTATAATCGCGGTTTTTACGCCATCTTCTACATAATTTTTTAATTCGCTTTTATTTCCTACTAAAAATCCATCACAATAAGTTCCTACCACATCGCTTCTGCCATCTACTATCCCAGTAGCATAGTAATCCGCATATCCGCTTTTTAATCCTTTTAATACCTGCAAAGTTTTACTAGTGCTTCCTATAATAACACAAGGTTCGCCATTATGTGATTTTTTAAAATCCAAAAATATACGTTTTACTATTCTTAAACTTCCAACCATCAAAGCCGATAAAATAGCGTCTATTATGATAACGCTTCTTGGAAATGGGTTAAAAAACTCATCGTAAGATATAAAAATAGTATAAAATATTCCGGCAGATAGTATAGTAACTAAAAATATTTTTCTAGCTTCATTTAGTCCAAAAAACCTCCAGGGAACTTTATAAAGACGAAAAATCCACATTAAAACTAATTTAGACGATACTAAAATAATTCCGCCATATATCATTCCTCGCTCAAATATCTCAGGTATTTCTCCACTAAATCTAAGCAAAAATGCAAAATATATACTGAGACAAAATATAATAGTATCAAATATTAGAAAAAATATAGTACGCCTATTTTTTGTAGCTCTTAATATCAAAGCGATTTCCTTACTATACCTGCTACTTTGCCGATCATATCATCGCTCATATCAGCTCCGCTTGGCAAACATATACCTCTATTAAAATAATTTTCGCTAGTTCCATCAACAACTCTTAAAGTATCTTTAAACACAGGCTGCATATGCATAGGTTTCCAAAGCGGTCTGCTTTCTATATCATTTTTATTTAATGCTTCTATAGCTTTTAAATGCGCATTTTTCTCTTTGAAAAGCAAAGTCGTAAGCCAACGATTTCCTCTTGAGTTTGCAACCTCAGGCATAAACTCACAACAATCCTCTAACAAATTTTTATAAATTTCAAAAATCTTTCTTTTTCTTTTTACCCTGCTAGCCAAAACTTCCATTTGACCAAAGCCTATAGCGCCTAAAACATTGCTAAGTCTGTAGTTATATCCATAATCCAAATGCTCGTAATGCAAAAGCGGTTCTCTTGCTTGAGTGCTTAGATATCTAGCTTTAGCGACTAAATTTTCGTCATTTGAAATCAGCATTCCCCCGCCGCTTGTCGTAATGATTTTATTGCCATTAAAACTATAAACTCCAATATCGCCTAAAGTTCCAAGAGCTTTATCTTCATAAAATCCTCCAAGAGCCTCAGCAGCATCTTCGATAACTTTTATATCTTCATTTTTACAAATTTCAAGTATCTCGTTCATCTTTGCAGCTTGTCCGTAAAGATGAGTTACTATCAGAGCCTTCGGTTTTTTAGGTGCATTTTTTATCGCCTCTTTAAGCAGTTTTGGGCTTAAATTCCAACTCTCATCACAGTCTATAAACATAGGAATGCATCTCTCATACATTATAGGATTTACGCTAGCCGCAAACGTAAAAGATGAAGCTAAAACCACATCCGCATCTTTAACGCCTATAACTCTAAGAGCCAAATGCAATCCTGCGGTTCCAGAGTTCAACGCTAGAGCAGATTTAGCACCGCTATAGTTTTTTATACTATCTTCAAATTTATTTACATATTCGCCAAGAGGGGCTATATAATTGCTTTTAAAAACTTCTTTAACATACTTTTCTTCATTACCGCCCATAAATGGAGGGCTCAAAAAAACACGTGCCATAAAACACTTCCTTTAATTTTTTGTGTATTTTATCAAAGATAGCATAAACTGAAGTTAAAACATGAACTATTTTCTCTAATATTATATAAATTTAAAAATATAAAAAATAACTAAATAAGAATTAAGAATATCGGTATTTGTTAGTTTGTTATATGTTTTTATATATTAAATATATATTTTAAATAGTATATATTTTTAAAGTATAATTCAAACATCAATCTATAAAAAAAGGAAAAGCAATGAAAACTTTGATCATTTTATCGCACCCAGATATAGAAAACGGAGTTTTTAACAAAAAACTAAGAAACGAAGTTCTAAAAAACACCTCAGACGTACAAATACACGAACTTTACAAAGTCTATACAGGATTTGATTTCGATATAAAAAAAGAGTAAAAACTTTTAGAAAGCTATGAGAAAATTATTTTCCAATTTCCGCTATATTGGTACTCTTGTCCTTCTTTACTTAAAAAATACTTTGATGACATTTTTGAGCATGGTTGGGCATATGGAAGCAACGCAGATAAATTAAAAGGTAAAATTTTCGGGCTATGCATAAGCGCTGGCGGAAGCAAACAAGACTTTGATAAAAGCGGCGAAGTAGGATTTAGCATGGAAGAGATATTAACTCCTTTTAAAGCTACTGCTAAATTTGTCGGAGCTAAATTTATAAACTCTTTCATAACTTTTGAAGTAGAGCCTCAAATGAGTGAAGAAAAATTAAAAACTCGAGCAAAAGAGTATTTAGAATATCTTAAAAATAGTTCTTATACTTAAATTTACAACATCAAAAAAACAGTTCTAAAGTATAAATTCCCAATATCTATTGTGAATTTATACATAATATAATTTATAAAAAATAATCTTAAAAAGATTTTAAATTAATGTTGATTAAATGTGAAATTTAAAGATGGTGGTTAGAGGCAGAATCGAACTGCCGACACGCAGATTTTCAGTCTGCTGCTCTACCGACTGAGCTATCCAACCATCTAAAAAAGAAATGTTATTATATTTATTTAATACTTAAAAATAGCTAAAAAGATGTAAAAATATTTAAATTTAACGATTAAATTTAAATATCAAAGGGAATTTACATATTTTTTAAACATATCTCCGCGTTCAGCGTAACTTTTAAACTGATCCAAGCTTGCGCAAGCCGGACTTAAAAGCCCTATTTCATCTATTTTCATAACGGTATTTATGTTTTCTACGGCTTTGTTCAAAAACTCACAATTTATACATTTAATACCAAATTTATCTGCTAAGAAGACTATTTTACCTGCGTTTGAACCGATCGCATAAATAGTAGCGCTCATACCTCTTAGCTCATCAAATAAAGGATCTAAACTCACGCCTTTATCATCTCCACCAAGAATTATATGAAGTTTATCATTTTTATAACGTTTTAAAGCTTGTAATGCCGCGTCGATATTTGTAGCTTTTGTATCATCCACCCAAAGCCTACCCAATCTGTCTCTAAACTCCTCAAGCTTATGAGCTTCTATTTGAAATTTATTTAAAAGCTCATAGCTAACTTTACTAAAAATTATATTTTCAACACACAAAGCCAAAAGAGCATCTATCAAAAACGGGGTTTTAAACGAAATATTGCTTAAATCAATATCAAATTGACTTGCTAAATCCTCTTCGCTTTCATACCCTATGATTTTAGCACAAGAGCTTATATCTGCGTATTTTTTAGGAATAATAGCCACGCTTCCTTCTCGCATCATACTAAGTGGTTTAAGTTTTGCTTTTTCATACTCCTCCATAGAACCGTGCCAACTTAAATGATCAGGAGTTATAGGCAGCAAAACATAGATATCGGGCTTTGCAAATTTAGTATAATGAATAGTAAAAGAGCTGGTTTCTAAAACCCAAACTTTAGCTTTTAAATTTAAAAGATCAGCAAGCGGAGTTCCGACATTTCCGCCCATAACGCAACCTCTATCTTCTAAAAGCCACTCGGTCATCTTTGTAGTTGTAGTTTTACCATTAGTTCCGCTAATCCAGATTGATTTTGGTGTATCGTTTATAAAATAATCATATTCGCTTATTAAATTTAAAGCCGATTTCACTAGAGCATGGTTGCGCGGAAATCCGGGGCTTGGAATTTCTAAAGAGCTATTTTGAGCTTTAAATTTACTAGGATTTAAAAGCCTATTGCCAAACTCGTCGAGACTATCATCTTTAAAGCTATCATCATAAATATCCCAACCGCCGCTTTTGGATATCGCTTTTGTTGTTTTCCCATAACCAAATAGTGATCTTCTCATAATTTACCTTAATTTTAAAGCAATTAACGCTATTAAATTTGCCAAAAGAGCTATCATCCAAAATCTAACAATAATCTTATTTTCACTCCACCCTTTTATCTCAAAATGATGATGAATTGGCGCCATTAAAAATATCCGTTTTTTGCGTATTTTAAAACTACTTACTTGCAATATAACAGATAAGGTTTCCATCACAAAAACAAATCCTATTGCTATAAGTAAAATCTCATTTTTAGTTACTATGCCCATATATCCTATAAACGCACCTACGCTAAGACTACCGCTATCGCCCATAAAAACTTCGGCAGGATAGCAATTAAACCATAAAAATCCAAGTAAAGCACCTATAAGAGCAGTAACTAAAATCAGTAACTCGCCTACTCCTACAAATTTAGGTAAAAGCAGATATGAACTATAAACTGCATTTCCCATCAAATAAGCAAAAACACCTAATGTAACAAGTCCAAATATCGAAGGAACAGTCGCTAAACCGTCCAAACCGTCAGTCAAATTTACGGCATTTGAAGCTGAAATTATCACAAGAGCCCAAAATAAAATTATGAAATAACCCATATCAAAAATAGAATATTTATAAAAAGGAATATAAAAAAGTGAGTCTAAATCAGTAAAAAAAAGCAGCAAACAAGCACAAATAATACCTATAATCCACTGCAAAATAAACTTAATTTTAGCATGCAATCCGGCGTGATTTTTTGCGCCCAAAATTTTGCCTCTATCATCAATATATCCAAGCAGACTAAAGCTAGCAAGTACAAGAATTCCTATAAGAACAAAATTATTATCTAATTTAGCACTAAAAAGCGTAGCAAAAATAGCACAAAGTACGAATACTACGCCGCCCATTGTCGGTATTTTATTTTTTTTCTTATGATTTTGCGGTGCTAATTCATAGATAGGCTGATTTGCATTTTTAGCCTTTGCCCACAATATAAATTTAGGCATAAAATATACAGTCAAAACAAAAGCCAAAAAGAAGCTAATACCAGCTCTAACAGTGATATAACTAAAGAAATTTATCCCAAAAAGTTCATAAAAATAATAAAACACATTAAGCCCTTATATAAAAGTCAAAATTATACAAAAGCATTGATAAAAGTAAGTTAAAATTTAGAAATAATTGATAGAATTACACAAAGGATTTTTTTATGAATAAAAAATGCATATTAGTGATAACAGATGGTATAGGTTATAATAAAAGTAGTGATTTTAACGCATTTGCCGCGGCAAAAAAACCGACTTATGACTGGTTGTTTAAAAATGCACCTATGAACTATATAAAAACAAGCGGACTTGCCGTTGGACTTCCTGATGGACAGATGGGAAATAGCGAAGTTGGACATATGACGATAGGAAGCGGAAGAATACTATATCAAAATTTAGTTAAAATCGATAAAGCTATAGACGATGGAAGCTTAGAAAAAAATGAAGTTCTTCTAAATTTAATTAAAAAAGTAAAAAGAGTACATATCATCGGTCTTTATAGTGATGGAGGAGTTCATTCTCATCTTAAACATTTTGATGTTATATGCAATATCTGCAAGCAAAACGGTAAAGAGACTTTTGCTCACGCCATAACAGATGGAAGAGACGTTAGTCCCACTTCTGGACTAGGTTTTATAAAAGAATTAGAATCCAAGTTCAAAATCGCCTCTATAAGCGGTAGATTTTACGCTATGGATAGAGACAAACGCTGGGAAAGAGTAAATAAAGCGTATCAAGTTATCTCTCAAAACTCAAATTTGCAAAACATAACACCAACACAATATATACAAAACTCATATAATAATAAGATTTTTGATGAGTTTATAGAACCAGCTAGCTTTAGCGATTTTGGCGGTATCAGGTCTGAAGACGGTATAATATTTGTAAATTTTAGAAACGATAGAGCAAGAGAGATCTGCTCTGCTCTTAGTATAAAAGATTTTAACGAATTTCAAAGAAAAAATATCTGCGAAAATCTTATAACAATGACAAATTACGACGATAAATTTAACTTTCCTATAATGTTTGAAAATGAAGAGATAAAAGACACTTTAGCAGAAATTATAGCTAGAAATAATCTTCGTCAATTACACACCGCAGAAACTGAAAAATACGCACATGTTACATTCTTTTTTAACGGCGGAAAAGAAGAGCTAGTGGAAAATGAAATTCGTGTTTTAATCCCTAGTCCAAAAGTAAAAACATACGATGAAAAACCGCAAATGAGTGCATACGAAGTCACTCAAGCTGTCATAAAAGCGATAAACGACGGAATTGATTTTATAGTCGTAAATTACGCAAACGGCGATATGGTAGGACACACAGGCGATTTTGACGCTGCTGTTAAAGCGGTAGAAGCGGTAGACGAATGTTTAGGATTAGTTATAAAAGCGGCAAAAAAAGAGGGTTACTCTTATATGCAAATAAGCGATCATGGAAACTGTGAAGCTATGCAAGACAAAAAAGGTGGAGTTTTAACTAATCATACGACTTTTGACGTATTTGCATTCATATTAGCAGATGGGGTTAATAAAGTAAATTCAGGCGGACTTAGTAATGTAGCTCCAACTATTTTAAAACTTATGAACATAAATATTCCAAAAGTTATGGATAAACCGTTAATATAATCAAATTTAAATAAAAGGAACAATATGAAATTCAGCGGAAAAAACGTCTTAGTCACAGGAGCTAGTCGAGGCATCGGAGCAGAAGTCTGTAAAGTCCTGGCGGGATTTGGCTTAAAAGTATGGATAAACTATAGAAGTAAGCCAGAACTTGCGGACTCATTGAAAGACGAGATAGAAAAAAGCGGAGGAAAGGCGGCTGTTATTAAATTTGATGCAGCAAATGAAGATGAATTTATAGAAGCTATAAATTTAATAGTTCAAAGCGACTCAGAGTTAAGCTATCTTGTAAATAACGCCGGTATTACAAACGATAAATTAGCAATTAGAATGAAAACAGAAGAGTTCGTGTCTATTTTAGACGCAAATTTAAAAAGCGCGTTTATAGGTAGCAAAGAAGCCCTAAAGGTAATGAGTAAAAAACGTTTTGGAGCAGTTGTAAATGTCGCTTCTATAGTTGGAGAAATGGGAAATGCAGGACAAACAAACTACGCCGCAAGCAAAGGCGGTATGATAGCCATGAGTAAATCATTTGCTAAAGAAGGAGCTGCTAGAAACGTACGTTATAACTGTGTAGCGCCTGGATTTATACAAACCGATATGACTAATGTGCTATCTGAAGAAGTAAAATCAAACTATATAGCAAATATACCTCTAAAAAGGCTAGGAGAAGCAAAAGAAGTCGCAAATAGCGTTGCTTTTTTGCTTAGTGATTACTCAAGCTATATTACCGGGGATGTTCTTAAGATTAATGGCGGTTTATATATGTAGCAAACTTTAAGCAAAAATATAGTACTATTTTGCACATTTTTATTTATTAGGAGAAAAATTATGGCAGTATTTGATGAAGTTAAAGATGTAGTTGTAGAGCAATTAAGTGTTGCCCCAGACGCGGTTAAAATGGAATCAAAAATCATAGAGGATCTAGGTGCTGATTCACTTGATGTTGTTGAGCTTGTTATGGCTTTAGAAGAGAAATTCGAAGTAGAGATTCCAGATAGCGAAGCTGAGAAATTAATAAGCATATCTGATGTTGTAAATTATATAGATGGTCTAAAAAAATAAATTTCAACAAGGAGAGTAGCATTGAAAAGAGTCGTAGTAACTGGTATGGGTATGGTAAATGCGCTAGGTCTTGATAAAGAGACATCTTTTAAAAATATTTGCGATGGTAAAACCGGAGTTAAAAAGATAACCTTATTTGATGCTACCGATTTTCCTGTTCAGATAGCTGCACAAATAGATGACTTTGATCCAGCTACTGTTATGGAAGCAAAAGAGATAAAAAAGGCGGATAGATTCATACATCTTGGCTTGAAAGCAGCAAATGAAGCTATAAACGACGCAAATTTAAGTGAATTTGACCCGAATGAATTTGGTGTTAGCTCGGCTGCTGGTATAGGCGGACTCCCAAATATTGAAAAAAACTCAAACATATGTTTTGAAAAAGGTCCTAAAAGAATCTCGCCATTTTTTATCCCATCCTCACTTGTAAATATGCTTGGCGGTTTAGTTAGCATAAACCACAATCTAAAAGGTCCAAATTTATCAAGCGTTACAGCGTGTGCAGCCTCAACTCACGCTTTATGCGAAGCCGCAAAAAGTATTATGATAGGCGAAGCTAAAGCTATGCTCGTTGTTGGTGCAGAATCTGCAATATGCCCTGTTGGTATCGGAGGATTTGCCGCTATGAAAGCGTTATCTACTAGAAATGATGACCCTGAGCATGCTTCACGTCCTTTTGATAAAGATAGAGATGGATTTGTAATGGGAGAGGGAGCCGGTGCCTTAGTTCTTGAAGAGTATGAAAGCGCATTATCTCGCGGAGCTAAAATTTATGCCGAAATAATTGGATTTGGAGAAACTGGAGACGCACATCATATAACAAGTCCTAGTCAAGACGGTCCGGAACGTGCTATGAAAAAAGCTCTATCAATGGCTGAAAATATAAAAATCGATTACGTAAATGCTCATGGTACTTCAACATATGCAAACGATACAAATGAAACTAATGCCTTAAAAGCAATATTTGGCTCAAATATTCCTCCTGTTAGCTCAACAAAAGGTCAAATCGGCCATTGTCTAGGAGCTGCTGGAGCTATAGAAGCTGTTATATCTATAATGGCTCTTCAAAATAGTATTATCCCGCCTACCATAAACCAGATAGAACAAGATGATGAATGCGATCTGGATTATGTTCCAAATATAGCTAGAAAAGCTGAGCTAAAAACAGCTATGAGCAACTCTTTTGGCTTTGGTGGAACAAACGGCTCCGTAATATTTAAAAAGTTGGAAAAATAATGGCTAGCTACCTCGACTTTGAGAAAGGCATAAAACAGATAGATGATGATATAGCAAACGCAAAAATAAGAGGCGACGAACATGCCGTAGAAATTTTAAGAAAAAATTTAGAAAAAGAAATAACAAAAACATATAAAAATTTAAATGAATTCCAAAGATTAAATTTAGCAAGACATCCCGATCGTCCATATGCTCTTGATTATATCAGAGCATTATTAAAAGATGGCTATGAAATACACGGCGATAGAGCATTTCGCGATGATCCTTCTATAGTATGCTATATCGGATATATAGGCGGTAAAAGAGTTATAGTTATAGCAGAACAAAAAGGAAGAGGCACAAAATATAAAATAATGAGAAATTTCGGTATGCCTCACCCTGAAGGGTATAGAAAAGCATTAAGAATCGCTAGATTAGCAGAAAAATTTGAAATACCTATTATATTTCTTATAGATACTCCAGGAGCATACCCAGGAGTAGGAGCTGAAGAGCGTGGTCAAAGTGAAGCGATAGCTAGAAATTTATTTGAATTTAGCGAGTTAAAAACTAGAACAATAGCCGTTGTTATAGGTGAAGGCGGAAGCGGCGGAGCACTTGCTATAGGAGTTGCCGATAGATTGGCTATGATGAAAAACTCGGTATTTTCAGTTATATCTCCTGAGGGATGCGCTGCCATATTATGGAATGATCCATCAAAAAATGAAGCTGCAACAAAAGCGATGAAAATTACCGCAGATGACTTAAAAGAGCTGCAACTTATAGATGATGTAATAGATGAGCCTGTTATGGGCGCTCATAGAGACAAAGAAGGAGCCATAAAAGCTCTTGGTGAATATATATTAAAACAGTTAGATGAATTAGAAAAAAAAGATATTAATGATGTAGTAAAAAATCGTATAGAAAAGATACTATCTGTTGGAGCTTATGCTTAGATTTGCAACGGTTTAACAACCATTGCAAACCAATCTTATTTTATATTTTGTGCTTTTTTACAGCTCTCTTTATCGCCGCTATGACAAGCTCTTATGTAAATATCTTTAGCTATTTCAAGATTTTTATCCATGCCTTTTCCAGATTCAAACATATAAGCTAACCTTAAACAAGCCGGTAAATATTGAAATTTAGCACAAGTATAATCATAGGCTCTAGCAGCTGTTTTAAAATCCAATTTATCATAAAAGTAATCGCCCAAATCTTTACAACTGGCTTGAATTCCCGATTTGCACTCTTTTTTAGAATCTTGGCTAACGCTAAGTGTTTTAGACTCTACCTGTTTTTGAGCTGAAGCTTGTGCACAACCTGCTATGAAGAAACAAGCACCGATCAAAGCAGTAACTTTCATGATATTCATCTTTTACCTTTTAAATTTGACTAAACAAATCGTTTATAGCTTCGCTTATACTAGGATGCGTAAAAATCTGGCTTTTAAACTTAGAAGCTTTGATTTTATTCTCCATGGCTAAGCTAAACATATTTATTATCTCGTTCGCATTTTTGCAATGCAGCGTGATACCAAGTATTTCATCGCTATTTTTATCCACAATGGCTTTCATAAAACCAGTATCGTGAGCTAGAACTTTTGCCATAGGCACAGAGCTCAAATTTACTTTTGCTATCTTTAACTCATGCTTTGATAGCTCCTTTTCACTTTTGCCAACTTGACTAAGCTCGGTATCCATAAAAGTCGTAGTAGCCCACACGCTTCTATTAGCAGAGCTGCGAGTTTTATCACCAAATATATGATTAAACACTATACGATAATCATCAAGGCTGATATAAGTAAATTCCGGTCCGCCTTTACAATCTCCAACAGCATAAATATGAGGTATTGTAGTTTGAAGATGATCATTGACAAGCACTTCACATTTATCACCAACTGCTATATTAGCATTTTGTAAAGACAACTCATCTATCGCCGGAGTTCTACCAAATGCGGCTAAAAATGCATCTGCTTTTATATTTTTACTTATACCGTTTTGATTAAAACTAAGAGTATCGCCATCAAGTCTTTCAAATTTACTACCAAGGATAATTTCTATGCCTTGAGCCTGCAAAGCCTCTTTTACGCTACTTGAAGTATCATTGTCAAGGTCGGGTAAAAACTCGTTTTTTCTTGCCATAATAGTTACTTTTGAACCAAAATTTGCAAACATAGAAGCAAACTCAAGCCCTATAAATCCCATACCTAAAACAATTAAATGCTTAGGTAGTGTTTTTAAATTTAAAATAGTTGTAGAAGTATAAATTTGATTTGATTTAACTTCAAACGGAATATCTTTCTCCTTGCTTCCGGTATTTATCACAATTATAGGAGCGCTTAGCTCTTCACCGTCTGCTAAAATAGTATTTTCATCTTTAAATTTAGCAGTAGCTTTTATGAGCGTTACATTTGGATTGTCGTTTAACATACCATAGTTTTTAGCTCTAAGCGCACTTACAAGTGTATCTTTAGCCTCCATAGACTTGCAAAAATACTCATTTCTATCGCTGAAAAACTTAGCATCTTTGCTAAGAGTAACTAGCTTTTTAGTTGGAATGCAACCTATATTTATACAAGTTCCTCCGTACATTTTATCGCTTTTTTCTATCAAAGCGACTTTTTTTCCAAGCGTTGCGGCTTTAGCTGCTAAAGTTTTTCCGGCCTTACCAAATCCGATAATTATCAAATCATACTTCACGACTCTCCTTTACGCACGGCTTAGGATATAATATGTCTCCTTACCGTTTAGTTTTTTGATTTTGAACTTGTATTTTAACGCCCATTCGTTAACCATATCATTGAAGGTTTGTTTAACTTCATCATCGTTTGATTCACATTTAATCTTAAATACATCTTCGCTATTTGATATAGCGACGAAAGAAGTATATATTTTTAATTTTTCATTTAAATTTAAAATATGAGAAATTTCATTCTCATCAAAGTCGCAAGCAGACAAAATTCTTTTAACCTGCTCTAGCAAAGCACTATTTACGTTATACCCAAGACCAGTTAAAACTAGATCTAAGCTCATTTTTTCTCCTTATTTTAGTTTGATTTATTAAATTTATATATGAAACTACTCTTTGTTTGCGCTACTTTTTTGGCTTATAAGTACTGATTCTATTATCTTTTTTATATCGCCATCGAGTATAGCGTCTGTTTGGCTGTACGCCTCGCCGCTTCTAGTGTCTTTGACTTGCTGATACGGAAAAAGTACGTATGAGCGTATCTGATGACCCCAGCCGATTTCACTTTTTTCTATGGCGTTATTTGCTTCTTGCTGCTTCATAAGCTCAAATTCGTAAAGTCTTGATTTTAACATTTTCATAGCCGTAGCTTTGTTTTTATGCTGACTTCTGTCGTTTTGGCACTGCACAACGATACCTGTTGGTATATGAGTTATACGCACCGCACTTTCTGTTTTATTTACGTGCTGCCCACCTGCTCCACTAGCTCTGTAATAATCCAATCTAAGGTCTTTTTCTTCTATTTCTATAGCTATATCATCATCAACTTCAGGGCTTACCATTACGCTTGAAAAGCTTGTATGACGGCGTCCTGCACTATCAAACGGGCTAGTTCTAACAAGGCGGTGGATACCATTTTCAGCTTTTAGATACCCATAAGCATTCTCGCCTTTTACGATAAAGCTTACATCTTTTAGTCCCGCTTCATCACCTTCTTGAAAGTCTAAAGTTTCAACTTTAAATCCCTCTCTCTCACAAAATCTCAAATACATCCTATAAAGCATACTTGCCCAGTCATTGCTCTCAGTTCCTCCGGCTCCTGGATGGATGCTTACTATAGCGTTTTTACTGTCGTCTTCTCCGCTAAGCATCATAGAAATTTCTAAATTCGTTATCTTATTTTCAAGATTTTGTGCATCTTCAAAAAGCGAATTTATAGTTTGCTCATCATCTTCGGCATTTGCTAATTCATAAAGCTCATAAGCATCACTTATTGCACTTTTTACGTTTTTAAATTTGCAAAGCATATTTGAAATTTTAGTTTTTTCTTTTCCTATTTCACCGGCTTTTTTGATATCATTCCAAAACTCAGGTCTGTTTTCTATATCTTCTATCTCTTTAAGTCTTATTTCTATATCTTGAGGTTTTATAACACGACTTATATTTTGAACTTTAGTATTTAATTTTTTTAAAAGTTCTGTATATTCGTAACTATCCAAATCATATCCTTAATTTTTTCGTAATTTTATCAAATTTTTCGTTAAAATTTGGTTATGAGATTTTAGTTGTAAAACTCAGTACGCATATGATAACTAAACTATAAATATCACATTTTAGAAAAATTATGATAAAATATTAGATTAAAAATTCTTACAAAGAGTAATTCAAAAATGCAAATATTAAAAAGTGTTAGCGAACTTTTAGAATTTCGCAATAACTGCGGCGGCAGTGTAGGTTTTGTACCTACTATGGGTGCTTTACATAACGGTCATGCAACGCTTATAAAAAATTCGGTTTCGCAAAACGACGATACGATAGTAAGCGTATTTGTAAATCCTACGCAATTTTTACCCGGAGAGGATCTAGAAAAATATCCAAGAAATCAAAGCGGAGATATAAAAATATGTGAATTGTGCGGAGCAAGCGCGCTGTTTTTTCCAAATGCAGATGAAATATACAGTAAAGACGAACCGCTCATAATCGCTCCAAAACGTATATCCACCATACTTGAGGGCGCTACTAGACCGGGTCATTTTGATGGCGTATGTATGGTTTTAAACAAATTATTTAATCTTGTATCTCCGACTAGAGCGTATTTTGGTAAAAAAGATTCTCAGCAGCTAGTAATTGTACAAAATATGGTAAAAAGATTTTTTTTAAATTTAGAAATAGTACCTTGTGATATAGTAAGAGAAAGCGACGGATTGGCACTTTCAAGCAGAAATAGTTATCTAAACGACGACGAACTTTGCTATGCTTTAAAGTTATCAAGATCCCTTATGAGAGCTTCAAATTTAATAAAAGCAAACGAGCTAAACTCAAATATCATAAAATCATCTATGAGTGAGTGCTTAGAGCCGTTAAAAGTCGATTATATCGCTGTTGTAGATAGAAATTTCGAACCGATAGAAAATGTAGAGATAGGAAATAGCATAATTTTGGTCGCTGCATATGTTGGTAAAACCAGATTAATAGATAATATATGGATATAATATGCCAAATTTATACTTAGTTTCATTAGGATGCAATAAAAATCTAGTCGATAGCGAGATAATGCTAGGACGTCTTAGCTCATATAATATAGTAGATAAACCAAATAATGCGGATGTAATGATAGTGAATACTTGTGGATTTATAGAGAGCGCAAAAGAAGAGAGCGTAAGGACTATACTAGAACTAGCAAGTTATAAAAAAGAAAACAGCGTATTGGTAGTCACAGGTTGTCTTATGCAAAGATATCGCGACGAGCTTATGAAAGAACTTCCAGAAGTAGATATATTTACAGGAGTGGGCGACTATGCTAGCATAGATGAAATGATACTAAAAAAGCAAAATCTGTTTAGTCCTGGTGTTTATCTGCAAAAAAGCGACACAAAACGCGTTATAACCGGCTCTAGCTATCATGCATATATAAAAATAGCCGAAGGCTGCAATCAAAAATGTAGTTTTTGTGCCATACCCACTTTCAAAGGCAAACTAAAAAGCAGAGATATAAACAGCATAATCAAAGAAGTAAAAGAGCTAACAAAAGACGGATATAGCGACTTTAGCTTCATCGCACAAGATACTAGCTCATTTTTAAGAGACGCAGGGATAAATGATGGGCTCATAAAGCTCATAGATGAAGTAGAAAAGATAGAAGCAGTAAAATCTGCTAGAATTCTCTACTTATATCCAACAACTGCGAGTATGGAGCTTATAGATAAAATTATAGCTTCGCCTAAATTCGTAAATTATTTTGATATGCCTATCCAACATATAAATGACGATATGTTAAAGATAATGAGGCGAGGAAGTTCAAAAGAGCGCTTAAAAGAGCTTTTAACAAAGATGAGAGCAGCGCCTAAAAGCTTTTTGCGAACAGGAATTATAATAGGTCATCCGGGGGAGACTGGGGAGCGATTTGATGAGTTGTGCGATTTTTTAACCGAGTTCAAATTTGATAGGATATCGGCTTTTGCTTACTCTAAAGAAGAAGGTACTCTAGCTTATGAGATGGAGCAAATTCCTTCTAAAACCATAACAAAAAGACTAAATACGATAGAAAAAATTATAAAAAAACAGATAGAAGGTAGTTTCAAAAGTCTAGTAGGCGAGGTCATAAAAGTCCAGATAAACGGCTCAAGCAGCGAAGGAGAAATGTTTTTTGGAGCTAAAAGCATAATATGGGATAGAGAGATCGACGGCGAGATTCTCATAAATGACACTCAAATAAAAGATCCTAAAGTGGGCGAAATTTATGACTGCAAGATAAATGAATTTGTCAAAGACAAGCTTATCGGAGAGATTATTTGCAACTCTTAAATTTAGATAGTTTGCATCATAAAAAGTGCTTGTTAGCATTTTCATATGGAACCGACAGTACCGCACTTTTTCATATATTAAATGAGAAAAATATCGAGTTTGACTGCGCATTTATAAATTATAAAACCAGAGTGCAAAGTGACGAAGAAGAAGTTAGCGCAAAGGAACTTTGCTTAAAATTTAATAAAAATATTTATATAAAAATAGCACCTTTAAATTTAGAAAATGGCTCAAATTTTGAGAAAAAGGCACGCGATATTAGACATAAATTTTTTGATGAAATTTGTATTAAATTTAACTATGACACACTGATTTTAGCTCATCAGCTAAATGACTGCTTAGAGTGGCTATTTATGCAGCTTAGCAAAGGTTCTGGAACAGTGCAGTTATGTGGATTAGAGCCTACAAATACAAAAATAGCCGAATTTGAAAATATCAAAAAACAAATTAGCGTTATAAGACCGCTGATAAACGTAAGTAGAAATGAGATTATATCTTATTTAAAACAGAAAAATATCAACTACTTCACAGATATTTCAAATTTCGATTTTAAATTCAAAAGAAACTTTATAAGAGCAAATTTCAGTGATGCTTTTATAGAAAAATTTGAAAAAGGAGTTATAAAAAGCTTTGAGTTTTTAAGAGCAGATAGAACTGCACTTTTAGGGGAGTTTATCTATGAAGACTCGGAGTTTTTTATCATAGAAAAAAGCATAAATTCTATAAATTTAGTAGATTTGGCTTGTAAAAAATTAGATGTTTTAATGAGCCAAAGCTCAAGAAAACAATGCTTAAAAAACGATTACGTGATATCTCACAAAGTGTGTGTAACTTCTAATGAAACGAACTATTTCGTAGCACCGTTTATAAAGGAAAAAATGGATAAAAAATTCAAAGAAAAGTGTAGAGTTTTACGCATTCCTCCACTACTTCGCGGATATTTAAGTCAAAATCAACATCTTATGTCTCTTTTTGAGAAACATAAACCTTTATCTTAAAACTCGTATCTATCTTATCCCCGTTTCCCTTCATAGAGATAGGAAAATCAACCCTTATTATATTCTCGTATTCATTTATAAAATCTATAAAACTATAGAAATTTTGTGGGCTTTTTATAAGACCGGTGACATTTAATTCATATCTCAAAAAATGTTCGTTTTTATCTAACTGCGGAAGTTTATTTAACTTCACATTGCTAAAATATTTTCCGGCTCCAGTTACGAATTTCATCTCGTTAAAATGACTAACTATAGCTTCTAAAGGTCTTATATTTTTATCTTTTAAGCTTGTTAAATTTGCTAATTGACTGTTATATACTTGTTCTATTTTGTTTAAATTTATTATCTTATCATTGTTGATAATTTTTGCATTTTTATACTCTTTGATACTAGGTACTATAAAACCAAATATCATGATAATACAGCAAATTGCAAAAAATAATGCGTAAAATAGTAGTTTTACGATATCAATCTCTTCTAAGCTTCTATCTTTTCTCATTTTCGACCTCTAAATTATCCATTTTATTTATACTAACGAAGTTAAACCAACCATTTTCTAGCTGATAAAAAGTAGTACTTGAGCTATTAAAGATAGATTTTAATGGAGCTTCTAGTAGCAGCTTATAAACATCTTTTGTAGGAGTAAGTCCTTTGACGATAAGTGAGTTTGTATCAATATAAACATCATTTAACGTGATAGCATCTGGCACCAAATCAAATAGATTATGAAGACTTTTTTTTAGAATATTATTTGATGAATATATATCAAGAGCAGCATCTCTTTGCACCATAAGAGTCTTCATCTCGGATTTTAAATTTGAAATCTGTGCAAATATCTTGTCGTATCTGATTTGTTTTTCGTCGTTTTGTTTTTTAAGCGAATATGTTTCAAATTTAATAAATAAATCAGCGCATACCAAAGAAAAAGTTACTATCAAAATAGCAGCTATCCATATCTTAGAAAATATTGAAAATATCGGTTTTAATTTTGGTTTAATAAAGCTATAACTCATACATAAAGCTCTCTGATCATAATATCATTCATATCATTTTCAATATTTATCTCTTGTATATCGGCTTCTATCAAAAGCTCTGATTCAAGGATGCTTAAAAATGACTTTTCTAATTTCAAACCATCAAAAATCATTATATGCTCTATAAAATCGCTTCTATAAGCTTCATTTTTATAAAACTCCATAATCGCCAAACGTATATTATTTAAAAGCAAAGTTTCTCTACCGATATCTCTTACGCTATCTTCTAAATTTCTATTGATATCATTTATTTCAGAGCTTTGCAGATCTTCAAAAGACTCTTTTTTTGAACTATTTATAACGGAGCTTAAATCATCTAGTCCGTCTAATTCGTTTAGCTTATCTTCTTCTTTTTCTATAACATTGTCTATATCTGTAGTATCTTCTTTACTAAGCTCTTTTTCATCTACCAAATGACTACTGTCTTTTCTAGTATCAAAATATGCCGAAAATCTCATTTCTTTATTTTGAAATATCATCATAGTCATGCTATCTTCTATATTATAGATATATAGTATCAATTTATCTTTTATCATATTTCTTAAGATACTCTCATATAAGATAGAAAACGGGGAATATATAAGATCTGCATCAGCTCTATTTAGAGAACTATCAAAAGCTGCTATTTCACCTTTTGGGACTACAATAGACCAGTTATTATCCACAGCTACTATATCTACACTATTGTATTGTATAGCAAATTTAGAAAAATCTTGCTTACTAACCGCAGGGATAGCCCACTGCTTTGGACTATTTAATAAAACAGATAGATATACCGAGTGGTACTCGCTTTCGCGCTTTTTTAAATATTCGTTAAATTTAATATCGACTCTACCATCTGTACAGTCAAATACGGCTTCTAAATTTTTTATAATTTTACCATTTTTAATGGCTCTAGCATATGTATAGCATTGATTATCTTTTATAACCGCACTTACATAAAGAGTTGATAAAAACTTTCTAATCCAAGAAGCCATACCTTGCCTTAAAATTTAATTACATATGTTATCAAATTTAGCATTAAAATTATATTATACACTAATTTAGTTAGGCATTTTGCTTAATATAAGTGCTTTAGCGTCATCCATACTAAGCCCTGATATGCTAAACGGCTCACTTAGGGTATAGGTTATTTTGCTAAATGGTTTTGGTAAAATCATCTTATCCCAACTGCCAAATTGCCAAAATTTACTGGCTTCGTAATTGAGAATTACGATATTTACATTCATCTTTTGAGGAATAGCGACACATCCATCTGAAATACTATGCCTAGGACCTTTTGGACCATCTGGAGTTATGGCAACGTCAGCTCCTTCTTTTATCGTTCTAAAAGCAGCTAAAAGTGCCTTTAAAGCCCCTTTTGTAGTACTTCCTCTAATAGTACCTATGCCAAAATGATAAGAAACGCCATTTACCATTTCTCCGTCTTTATGGTCTGAAATCATGACTTTTACATTTTTAGTATCCCACCATTTTTTAAATACAAACGGAAGCATCACAAGCTTTCCATGCCAAAAAAGAATTACGCAAGGCTCTTTTGAGATACTTTTGCCTTTAAACTCTTTTTTACAAGTTATATATATGATATGCATAATAGATATGATTGACAACTCGACAAATTTGATAAAAAATTTATCTTTAAATGATTTGACCATATAAAACCATTCTTTTTGGATCCGTAATTTTTACTTTTAGTATCTTTCCAAGTAACTCTTCGCTGCCATTAGTTTGCACCAAAAAGTTGTTAAATGTACGCCCTGCTACGCTACTGTTTGCTCTAAGTTCTTCAAAATATACCTCATGAATAGAGTTTTTTTGAGCTTTTACAATATCATCTAAAATTTCAGTATGCCTAGCTTGAAGCGTACTTAAGCGCCTACTTGCTATATCGCTATTTACTTGATTCGTCATACTTGCAGCAGGAGTTAGCGGACGAGATGAGTATTTAAATGAAAACATCTGTTCAAATTTGATGCTTTCTACAACACTCATAGTATCGGCAAAATCCCTATCGCTTTCACCTGGAAACGCTACTATGATATCTGTAGAAATAGTAACATCGGAGCAAATCTCTCTTAATTTTAAAGCGCGATCCAAAAACCACTCTTTCGTGTATCCTCTTTTCATAGCTTTTAAAATCTCATTTGAGCCGCTTTGCAAAGGCATATGCATGGATTTACAAATTTTAGGATTTGTGCTAAATTCTTTTAAAAACTTATCATCCATGTGCAGCGGATGAGGACTGGTAAAACGAATTCTCTCTACGCCATCAACTTCGCTTATTAAATTTAAAAGGTCGCTAAAATCTATCTTTTCATGAGTTCCTGAAAATCTTTTACCGTAATTATTTACATTTTGACCAAGCAAAAATATCTCTTTTGCGCCAGAAGAAGCTGCTTTTCTCACCTCTTTTAAAATAATATCTTTTGGAATGCTTATCTCATCGCCTCTGGTTTGTGGAACAATGCAATAAGTACATTTTTTATCACAACCTATCATAATATTTACAAAGCTCTTATAAGGACTTGAGCGAAAATCTCCAAAAGCATACTCGCTCTCATCGTGATTTATATCTACGCTTACGAATTTTGGAGTATTAAGCGCTGTTGTTATTTTAGATATATTTCTAGCGCCAAGAACGAAATCTACATATGGAGCGCGCTTAAAAACTTCACTTCCAAGGTGACTTGCAGTGCAACCGCAAACTCCTATCTTTGCCCCTTTTTTCTTAGCTTTTTCGTATGTTCCGACCTCGCTAAAAAGCTTATGAACCGGTTTTTCTCTAACTGAGCAGGTATTTATGAGTATGAGATCAGCATCCTCAATAATATTAGTAACTTCGTAATTTTCTTTTTGACTTAGTTCGGCAATGATATGCTCACTATCGCGAACATTCATCGCGCAACCTAAAGTCTCTATAAACAGTTTCTTTTTGACACTCAAAGGATATGCACCTCATACATATAGTCATTTTCATCAAGTCCATATCTAACTGTACGGTGATAGACGCTAAGTCCTCTTTCTTCAAAATATTCTACTAAAGCTATCAGCTCTTTGTGCGAATTATCTTTATCGAAATAAAAAATTTTGCCGCCATCTTTGCCTATAGCTGCTTCTATTTTATCTAAACTTATTGTTTTTGGCTTATTATCAAGTTCTGTTCTTGCTAGCTTTAACTCCATTTTCCGTCCTTTTTTACTGTTTTAAGCTGGTGAGTATATCAAAATTGCGATAAAAATTCGTTTAAATTTGAAAATACCGGAATTTGATAACATTAATTTTAAAGAAAATAAAAGTTAAATTTAGTTATAATCAGTCCACTTGCAAATTTTAAATCCCCAATTTATTATTTTCAAATTTCAGCATAAACAAAAGGGTTTTTTATGGAAAAAATTTCAGATATCATCGAATCTATAGCAAATGAAAAAGGCTTAAATTTCGAAGATGTAAAAGAGAGAATCATAAGAGCATTCGTAAATGCGGCAAAAAGATTGTACGGATATGAGTGTGAGTATGAAGCTAGTCTTGACCCAAATACAAAAGCTATACATTTATATCAAAAAATTTTAGTAGTAGAAGATAGTGACGAGAGACTAGACGAAGAACATTTTATCAGCCTCAAAAAAGCTCACGAATTAGATGCCACGCTCGAAATAGGTGATAGCTTGAACTATGAACTAAACATTGATGAACTAGGTAGAACCGGAGCCGGGGTACTATCTCGCGAGATAGAATACCATATTCAAAGATTGATTGAAGAAAAAATTTATGAAAAATATAACTCTAAAATAAACACATTGGTATTTGGCACCGTTACAAGAGTCGACGCAGAAGAAAATACTTTTGTAGAGATTGACGAGATAAGAGCCGTAATGAGTATGAAAAATCGTATAAAAAATGAAAAATTTAAAGTAGGAAATGTAGTAAAAGCAGTCATAAAAAGTGTTCGTTTAGATAAAAAAGATGGTATAAAAGTGGAACTTTCGCGTACATCACCAAAATTTTTAGAAGCACTTTTAAAAGCAGAAGTTCCAGAGATAAAAGATGGAGGCGTTATAATCCAAAATAGTGCTAGGATACCAGGTAAAAAAGCAAAAATCGCACTATTTTCTACAACCCCCAACATAGATGCAGTCGGAGCTACAGTTGGGATAAAAGGTGTTAGAATAAACGCCGTAAGCAGTGAATTAAACGGAGAAAATATAGACGCCATAGAGTATAGCAGCGAACCGGCCATATTTGTTGCAAGAGCTCTAGCTCCTGCCATAGTAAGCTCGGTAAAAATAGACGATAAAAAAGCCATTGTTTCTTTAGTGCCAGAACAAAAAAGTAAAGCTATCGGCGTTAGCGGTATAAATATAAGATTAGCAAGTATGTTAAGCGGATTTGAAATTATACTTCATGAGATCGGCGCTCCTACTCAAGAAGTAAGCAACGAAGAGGGTTTAAAAAATCTAAAAGCTCTTTTTGGAGATATGTAATTTAAATACAAATAAAAGCTGCGTGATCGCCGTGCAGCTTTTAAATTTAAAAAACTATTTTGAAACTACCTTACACGGATTTCCGTATGCTTTATCTCCGATTAAAATATCTTTTACAATTACGCTTCCCGCGCCTATCATAATGTCGTTTTTTATTTTGACGCCTTGTATCGCACAGCTTCCTATTCCTATCCAGCTAAACTTCCCTACGCTTACGTTTCCGGCCAAAGAAACTCCCGGGCATATATGAGCAAATTCGCCTATAAAACAGTCATGATCTATTATCGCGCCTGAGTTTATTATAACTCCATCTTCTAATATAACGTTCGCATTTACTACTGCGTTTGCCATTACTACGATACCTTTTCCGAATTTAGCGCTTTGAGAGATAGCGGCGTTTGGATGGATTAAATTTACTACGTTAAATCCATTTTGTAAAACCATTGTTTGTAATTTATGTCTTATTCTAGCATTGCCTATGGCTATTATTATATCATGCTTTGGGAGTTCTTTTTTAAATTTAAACTCGCTTGCGTCGTCTAAAAAAATGATCTCGCCATAGCCATTTAACTTTGCTATTTCAGAAACTACCTTGCCATGTCCACTATGACCGTAAATATAAATTTTTTTCATATTTCAACCTAATTATTTCCGTTGAACTCTTCAGTAGTAACCATACCTTCTTTACTTATACCATCTTTTTTAATAACTTTTTTAACCGTTAAAAACGCTATTTTTACATCCATTAAAAAACTTAAATTTTTAGCGTAGTAGCTATCATATTCAAACTTTTTCGCCCAGCTAATACCGTTTCTACCATTTACTTGAGCAAGTCCGGTTATACCTGGCCTTACCGTGTGTCGAAGCTTTTGTTCATCGTTATAAAGCGGCAAATACTGGATGAGTAAAGGTCTTGGTCCTATAAAACTCATATCACCTTTTAAAACATTAAAAAGCTGCGGTAGCTCATCTATACTAAGAGATCTTAATTTTTTACCAAATTCGCCCAAACGAAGCTCGTCACTTAGAAGTTTGCCGTTTTCATCTTTTTCATCGCTCATAGTTCTAAATTTATAAATTTGAAAGATTTTTTCGCCCAGCCCAGGTCTATTTTGAGTGAAAATCACCGGACTTCCTAAACGCTTTTTTATAGCAAAATATGCCCATATCATAATAGGGCTCGTTAAAAATATCAAAACCAAAGATCCAAAAAAATCCAAAAAACGTTTAAAAAATGCTCTATACATCTATAAATTCCTTATAAACTTCGAGATATTGTTTAGTTATTATATGTTCATCATAATTTTCTAAGACTAAATTTCGACCGTTTTTCCCCATCTTTTTTACAAGATGTTCGTTATCTAAAAGAGTTTCTATCTTACTAGCTAAATCTTTTGAGTCTTTTACTTTGCAAATCAGTCCGTTTACTCCGTCTTTTACAGCCTCCAAACATCCATCGCATCCGCTTACCACACAAGCCTTTTCCATACTCATAGCTTCTAAAACAGTTCTTGGAAATCCCTCTTTATAGCTAGGTAATACATAGATATATGATCCTTTTAAAATCTCTCTTATCCTATCACTCCACTTTATCCATGTTACATTTTGATTTTGTAAAAATAAACTACTAGCGCTACTAGCATTTCCCTCATAAGTATCGCCTACAAATACAAATTTGCAATCATCTCTACTACTAAGTAGATCGGCTGCCTCGTAAAATTCTCTTATACCTTTATCAAAAAGCGCTCTTCCAACCATCAAAACTACTTTTTTTTGACCAAACTCTTGAGCGCTAACTATACTTGGATCAAACTCGTTAGCATCGATTCCTACGCTTTTTATGCGTCTTACTTTTGAAGAGTCTATAATTCCTTTTTTTAACATATAATCAGGATCGGCGTCATTAACAAATATACAAGCATCACTTATACTAAACGCATGTTTATATAACATTTCTATAACATTTCTTACGACTATAGTCTTTATATCACTTTTTGTGTAGAAGCTGCCCATTCCTTCTACTAAATTTAAAATATGCTTGATACCGGCTTTTTGAGCAGCAAACGTACCAAAAACATTTGATTTATGAGCCGCAGTTTGAATCATATCTAAATTTAAAGGCTTTAAGATATTTGCAAGATCTTTTGTGTCTTTTAAAACCCTAAAAGGATTTAAACTAGCTTTATCAAGATCATAAATTACAGTTTGAAACTCGCTGCTTATTTTATTTATATATCTACCATTTGGAACAATAGCAAAAACTTTATGTCCTCTGTCCCTTAAAGCTCGCATTATAGGAGCTCTAAAATAATAAATACTCAAATCCGAATGTGATAAAAAACCTATTTTCATAATATTATCTCTTTAGTTTATACACCTTAGCGCTTGGATCTAATATAATAGGCTCGTAGTCCGAACCTTCGTAATTTTCAAGCACAAACAGCTGAATATAAGTTGAATTAAACATCTCCTTGTCCATAATAAGAAATCTGCCATAATCAACCATATAAACTACGTAGAAGCCGCCGTTATCATCTATATGATGAATTTGTTTTTCTAAATTCATATTTTTATCGTATTTTGTCTCTATATAGCTATTTACTCTAAATGTTTTTCCGCTAAAAGATATCTTTGTTCCATCATTTGCTATGGTTATACCTTCGCTTAGTACGACTCCATCGCCGCCTTGAGCAAATGAAGTAGATACTATGAAAAATGCGTCTCTAAACTCTTTGGCAGTTACTAAATCCAACCTAGAAAATTTAGTCACGACAGGAAAAATGCCCATCATTCTATCTGGAAGATAGTAATAAATATCTCTAGTTTTTTCAGGAAGAGTAAAATTTTGATCATTTAAACTAGCCAAAAAACCATTTACGTCTGAAGCATTATAATCTTTTAGCATCTCATTTAAATTTGAATTAAATTTCTGCTCAAATCCTCTTTCGGTATATTCCACCTCAAGTCTCGCCATATTTGCCGAAGAGATAAAAGGTCTGCTAAGAGCCCAACTAACGGCAAAATTCTCTCTACCTAGATGCTTTCCTCCATCAATAAGAGTCTTTGTATCACTATAATAGCGAATGGCGTAACCATAATCCCACCAAGCTACTACGTAATCCTCGGGGTCTGCGATAGTTTTTAGTTTGTCTAGAACCTTAACTTCGCTATTCATAAATACGGTTAGAGGCTTGTATTCATAGATATGTATAAGAGATGGCGTAAGTGCAAATAAACTTAATGGGAATAGAACCATAGTGGCAATTTCACGCCTAAATTTAAAGTAAAAAAGTATATAAGCAACTACAAAAATAGGAAATAAAAATTTAAATTCATCCAAATATATCCCCTCGTAAATTTGCAGTAAAACAAGTAAAATAACAGGTAAAAAGCTAAAAAAAGTTACTGCGTAGAGAGATATTTTTCTATGTTTTTTATCTATTTTTATAAATTTTGAAATCCAGTTCAAAGCATATCCAAATCCAAAAGCCATCATAGGCACAGCGTAAATGGTAAATCTAAGTCCGCCCTTTAAAGACAAAAACCCAAGACCGATCATAGGTAAAGTAACTAAAAATATGCGATATTTAAAACAAAGCAAAACATATCCGATAAGCGCTATTAAAAACACGAAAATATCGCCGCTTATTCTCTGAGCGAAAAATCTGAAATCTATCATTCCAGACTCCATAATAGTCTGATTTACGTTAAAATACTTAAACATAACGCCATCGCTATCGCTAACGCTTCTAAATATGTAAAATTTGAGCTGAAACCAGATAGGATTTAATCCGCCAAAATATATAAAAAACAACAAAACAGCGGCATACAAAGAGATCATAACTTTTGTATTTATCAAATTTGGTCTAAATTTAATAAATACAAATAGAGCCAAAATCAAAATCGCCCTTATAAAATACTCAGCCCCGCTAATAGCTAAAATCATAAATAAAACAGCTTGATAATTTAAGATATTTTTTCTATCAAAAATAATAGTATAAAGTCCAAAAAACAAAGTGATAGCCACATTCAAAGAGAAACTTGATGGATACCACCAGCTATAAATAAGCATAGAAAATGAAATGATCAAAAACGATTTCAAATCACGCTTTGTATATAATCTCACAATACCCCAAAACGTAAAAATAGGAAGCGAGATAATAAGCATATCAGTATCATAATAGCCGGCCATTGTTCTATTGTAATAGCTATTTGCTATACTAGCAAGCAGTGCGGCGATAAATCCGGCTTTAATCTCACCGATTTCACGCGCCATTAGTATGATAGGAATTACCACAAGACCGCCTAAAAATACACTTAAATATACCATAATGGTTTCTAGAGAAAATGGCGTAATCTCGACCAAAAGATATGTTATAGAAGACAGCGGAGTTCCATAAAAGCTAAGATCATTTGGCTGATGAAAGCCAGCTATCATATCTCTAGCGCCCTCAGCGTACGCATATCCGTCATTTGTACTTATCATAAGTTGGTTGTTCCAAAAAAACTCAGCGTAACCGCTCGCCCAATATATCCACTCAAATCTACAAATTACACTAAAAATATATGCTAAAATGATCAAAAACAGAGTATTTGATCTAAATATCATAAAAAAATTACCCAAGTTTTTCATAAATTTCCTCTAAATCTTTTATAAGTTCATCTGCGATTTTTCTTTTATCAAAAAATGAAGCTCTTATAATAGCGTTTTTTTCATAAATTTTCACCCAATCTGGCTCATCTAAAGCTTTTTGCATAGCTTTAGTTGTAGCAATTTCATCATTTACCTGAACCAAAACTCCCCATTTGTCATCACCTAAAAGCTCTCTTGCGCCACTTTTATGCTCACTTGAAATAACTAGTTTAGAGCAAGCAAGAGCTTCTATAAGAGCATTTGAAAAACCTTCAAAAAGGCTAACGAAAACAAAAGCATAGCATTTTGACATATATTTATACGGATTATTATCAAATCCTAAAAGCTTTACCCTACCTTCTAAATTTAACTCATTTATAACACCTTGCAAATGTTCTTTTAAAACTCCCTCGCCTAATATCAAAAGATTTTTATCGCAATTTTTTAAATTTGCATAAGATCTTATCAAAAGCTCATGATTTTTACCGCTATCAAGTCTTCCTACACTTAGAAAAAAAGGTTCTTTTTCATCTATTAAATCTCTGCTTTTTTCTCTTATCTCATCTAAATTTAAAGCATTATAAAGAACGCGCATTTTTTTTGGATCTATATCGAAATTATCTCTTAAATCATTTAAATTTCCAATACTATTTGGATATATAAAATCAGCTTTTGGATAAAGTTTTTTAAGCAAAAATTTACTTATTTTCGACTTCAAACTAGAATCTTTATAAAGCACGCTAGGAGTTGAACATTCATTTAGTATGAGCGGCTTTTTATCTCCGAAAATACGGGCAAATCCAGCAATATAGCAAGGTCTATTCATCCAGACAAAATGCAAATCTATACCGAGATTTTGGCAAAGTTTTTTATATTTTAGCCCTAAAAATGGAAGTTTGATAAGTTTCCAAAGTCCATTTTCAAACGGTTCTGAGCTTTCAAGATAATGAATTTTTACATCTTTTGGAATCTCGTAAAATATCCTATCGTTCATAAGGATCAAATGCACCTCATACGAATTTATAAGCTCAGTCAAAAGGTTGCTTACAACCCTCTCGGCTCCACCGCCCGCCATAGAATATATAAAAACACTTAACTTTTTCATTGTTCGCACTCTTTTATAAATTTATACCATTTATCTATGATATTTTCTATCTCGAATTTCGATTTTTTTAAATTTGCGTTTTGTACTAAATTTTGACACATTCCATCATTTTTTAAAAGTTTTTCAAGAGTTATTGCGTAACTCTCAGCGCTAAAATCCTCGCTTATAAGTCCGTCAAATCCATCTTTTATAAGCTCTTTTGCACCGCTTGTAGGGGTGGATACTCTTGCACACTCGTAAAATAAAGCCTCTATAAGAACATTTCCAAATCCCTCGTTCATGCTAGGCAAAGCTAGAATTTTTGCTCTTTCATACAAACTGCCTATATCTTTTTGATGACCCACAAAATTTATTTTTAAATTTAAATTTATAGCTAGATTTTTAAGGCTATTTTCCAAACTACCATTACCGGCTATAATAATATCCCATTTATCAAGTATATTTTTATCTATGAGACTTAAAGCTTTAAAATAATTTTCATATCCTTTCACTGTTTCTAATCTACCAACACTTAAAATTATACTTTCTTTATAGTATTTAGTATTTTTTGGCTTATGAAAGATCGGATTATGCATTATAGCTCTATTTTTTACAAATTTATAATACTCAAAATCCTCTTTAGTAAGAACGGTTAATCCACTTGCAAATCTATAACTAAAATCCCTTATAAAGCGCCAAATTTTAGACTTTAAAAGTGTATGGCTAACATGCTCGGTTATTATCAACGTACGAGACATAAACATAGTTGATATTATTAAATTTATATTTGTTTGATCCATAAAACTTATGATAAGATCTGGTTTTTTACTTTTTATAAAATTTCTAATAGTAAAAAACTTTTTAAATTTAGATAATATTGTAGTATTATGATATATATTTAAATGAGTTGTCTTAACTAAAAATTCATAGTGTTTTTTATCTTCTTCAAAGTAGACTACTTCTACACTATGTTTTTTACTAAACTCACTACTTAAAACTTGCAATACTCGCTCAGCTCCACCGTTTCTAAGAGCTGAAATAAAAAAGATTATATTCAATTTGCTGCTTCTTTTATCAAATTCAACCACCTATTATATATATTTTTTATCTCAAATTCACTTTGTCTTAATTTCGCATTTTCGACTAAACTATCACAGCCGCTAAGAGACATTTTTATCTTTTTAGACAAACTCTCAGCGCTAAAATCCTCGCTTATAAGTCCGTCAAATCCATCTTTTATAAGCTCTTTTGCACCGCTTGTAGGGGTGGATACTCTTAAAATATTATAAAAAATCGCCTCTATAAAAGCATTGCCCAAACCCTCACTCCTAGAACTTAGAACTAAAATCTTAGCTTTTTTATAGTAATTAGATATATTATTTACCATACCGCAAAATTCTATATTTAAATTTCTATTTTTTGCTAAATTTTTTAAATTTGAAATCTCATCTCCATCTCCCAAAACAAGAATTTTCCAATCTTTTAATTCATATTTTATAAGACTTAAAGCTTCTAAAAAAACATCGCACCCTTTAGCTTTTATAAGTCTTCCTACAAAAATAATTATATTTTCTTTTTCAGGCTTACTTGCGTCTATATCTACATTAAAAAACATTGGATTATATATTACGGATCTATTTTTTACAAATTTATAATACTCAAAATCCTCTTTTGTAAGCACTGAAAGTCCATCTGCAAATGGATATATAAAGCGCTTTAAAACTCTCCATTTAAAACTTAAAAATTTATGATAACTATGTTCAGAGATGATTATTTTGGTCTTTAAAAAAAGAGTTGCAAGCAAAACAAGTAAATTCGTACTATCCATAAAAGATATCACGCAGTCAAACTCACCATTTTTTATAAGCTTTCTAATCGTAAAAATCTTGCTAAAACGCTTTTTAAAATTCCCAAAAAATCCACAATCCCCAGTACCTAAATCAAGACTTAAAAGTTTTACTTTATCATGCATCTCATAAAAAGGTTTTTCATTATCAAACCTAGCTAAGCTAACATCATTACCAATGGCAAACTCGCTAGCAAGCAGACTAGCCACTCTTTCGGCGCCGCCTGCTCTAAGAGTTGAGATGATAAATAAAACTTTCATTAAAATCCTTGATTGCTTATTTAAATTTATAAATTATAGCCAAAATTTTAGGCTTTAAAAGCAGTTTCTCATTTTTATTAAAAACGATTAAGAAACTAATTACATAACCAAGAAGTAAAAAAATAGTTCCCGCTAAAACAAAACTTAACCAACCTTTTATCTCTACAAGATCTTTTAGCAATAATATAGATACCAAAACAACAGCAAAAACAAAAACATTTCTTAAAAATACCGGATAAAATAGACTCATTTTTTGATTTAAATTTACTCCGGCATTTGGTATATCAAACAAAATTATTCTAGCCAAATATCCAGCGCTTGCGCAAATCGCGATAGAGTAAAGCCCGAAATCTTTTATGAAAATCAGCTGAAAAGCAACAACGCTAAAAGACATGATGAGATTTGCAACGGCCGGGCGTTTAAGCTTGTTTGTGACCGTGTTTAAACTAAGAAGAGGCTGCATAGCCGCTATAAAAATCACGGGCATTAGAGCGATGAGAGAAAGATTATAAATAAAACTTATCTCATAATAAGTTTTAAAAGGCAACCAAAGAGTGTAAAACTCACTTCCAAGCACTGCAAATACAGCCACTGGAGAGATACTTATAAAAGACAACGTTTTTAAGCAAAACTTCACTTCGTTTATGAGATCATTTATACTTTGTTTTGAGTATAGCTCTATAAATTTAGGCATAAAAGTCGCGCCCACGGTACCTATAAATGACTCCGCTATCAAAATGGCGGCTTTTGAAACCGAGAGAATTCCCATCGAAGCTGCGTTTATAAAGATATTGCAAAGTAGCAAGTCAATACCGTTGATCAAAGTATGACTTAGCATATTAAAACTATTCCAAGTTCCGGAGCTTATGAGTTTTTTAATAAGATTTAGCCTAAAATACTTTAGCCTAAACTTAAGCCCGGTTTGCAGTTTTTTCGTTATATAAATCGCGCTAATAAATACGAAAATCGACGCTAACAGCGCAGAAATCGCGGTGTAATAGATCATCGGTTTAAAAATATAAAAAAGTACCACCAAAACAAACGCAAAAATCGCAGTTGAAACGGCATTTCTAACAGATATCATATAAAGCTTGTTTTTCACAAAAGCACTTATAGTTAAAACCGCGTTAAAAAGCCCCAAACAAAAATTTATAAAATAAAACGCCATAGTGAGCTTAACATCGTCCACTAGGGCTTCTGAAACGTTTATAAACTCTTTTAAATTTAGTATAAAAGCAGAGCAAACCACGCATATAAAAATGCAAAATATAAAATTTACCGCGAGCACGGACGAGTAATATTTACTTGCTTGTAAGAGATTTCCTCTGTGGTATTCATACGCTACAAAGCGTCCCGCGACTGAGTTTATAACCAAAGTTAAGATATAACCGTAATTTACGAATGAGTTTGCAAGACCTAAAAATCCGTACGCTTCATCTCCTAAAACCTTTAAGATAAAAGGAGTTAAAAAGAAATTTATAAGCATCTGAAGGCTGAAAACTACGATACTTGCTATAAGATTTAAAGCCATTGCAAACAGATCACTTTATTTTACCGACGAATAAATTCGTCTTTAAGGCAAAAGACTTCGCACTTTCAAAATCCATAGAATTATGTATTTTATATTGCAAATGAAACTTATGTTTATGAGTAAATAAACTCATCTTTTAGACGCTTTTTTAAATTCAAAACTCATCGGCAACACCTATCTCAAAATATATAAATCCCAACTCTTTTAAAATATTTCTATCATACTGATTTCGCCCATCAAATATAGTAGGAGTTTTAAGGCGATTTTTCATCTCTATAAAATCAGGAGATCTAAACTCACTCCACTCAGTCAGCAAAGCCAAACAATCAGCTCCGTTTAGCGCGTCGTATTTGTTTGGAGCATAAATCACATCCAAATCTTTAAAATAAATTTTAGCTTCAGCGTAAGCTTTTGGATCAAAAACTTGTACTTTAGCTCCGTTTTTTATAAGCAAATTTATAATAGTTATAGAAGTCGCTTCTCTCATATCATCGGTATTTGGTTTAAACGCAAGCCCCCAAATCGCTATAGTTTTACCTTTTAAATTACCGTTAAAATATGCATTTATCTTATCAAAAATCACTCTTTTTTGAGCTTTGTTTCTATCTTCCACAGCTTTTAAAACTAGCGGATCTATACCGTTTTGTTTAGCGGTGTAGATAAGTGCTTCAACGTCTTTTGGAAAACAGCTTCCGCCATAACCGCATCCAGGATAGATAAAACTATACCCTATGCGAGAGTCGCTTCCGATTCCGCGCCTAACCATATTTATATCGGCTCCGACTTTTTCGCAGATTGTAGCCATCTCGTTTATAAAACTTATTTTGGTAGCAAGCATAGAGTTTGCGGCGTATTTCGTCATCTCAGCACTTTTTACGTCCATCTCTATAAGACGATTATGATTTTTCATAAACGGCGCGTAAAGCTCTCTTAAGGCGTTAAATCCAAACTCGCTACTAGCTCCTACCACAACACGATCAGGCTTTAAAAAATCCTCAACGGCAGCTCCTTCTTTTAGAAACTCAGGATTGCTAACTACTTCAAATTTGATCTCCACGCCTCTATTTTGCTGCTCTTTTGATATAACTTCGCTTACTTTATGTGCTGTTCCTACTGGAACAGTGCTTTTATCGACCACGACAAGGGGATGCTGCATATGTTCGCCTATGCTTTTTGCAACTTGTAAAACATATCTTAAATCTGCTTGTCCATCTCCGCCCATAGGCGTACCGACTGCTATAAAAACAACATTAGCAAAGCTTAAAGCTTCTTTGATATCCGTGCTAAATCTTAAATTTTGCTTCTCATAATACTCGATTACTATCTCTTTAAGACCTGGTTCGTAAATAGGAATAATACCTTGTTTTAGATTTTGTATTTTTTCTTCTGCGACGTCTATACAAATAACATCATTACCCATCTTCGCAAAACAAGCTCCACTGACTAACCCAACATATCCTGTGCCTACTACTGCTATTTTCATGCAAAATTTCCTAAAAATTTATTTGATAATTATAGCAAAATATTTTCATATAAGGTATAATAAACAAAAAGCTTTAAGGTTGATTTTAATGAAACATATTAAAACAAGCAATAAGAAAGAGTGCGAAATACCTTGCCGTTTTTTAGATAAAGGCAGTGTGTCTATTGTGGTTCCTTGTTACAATGAGGAAGCTTCTATATCCATATTTCAAAACGAAATCATAAAAATATTAACAAATATCAAAGACAAAATAAACTCAAACTTTGAATATGAAATTATTTTTATAGATGATGGAAGTCAAGATAAAACAGCTTTAGAAATAAAAAAATTATGTAATAAATTTAATAATACTCACCTTATTAAATTTTCGCGTAATTTTGGTAAAGAAGCCGCTATTTTAGCAGGTTTTAGAATGGCAAAAAATAGCAGCATAGTCTTAATAGACGTAGATCTACAACATCCTGTATATCTGATAGAAAAAATGTATGAAATTTGGTATAGCAATGAAGCAGATATCATCTATGCTATAAGAAAAGATAGAAAAGGTGAAAGCTTTTTGAAAAGCAGACTAAGTGAAATATTTTATAAAATTTCAAATATAATCTCAGACGTAAAATTAAAGCCGGGGGTAAGCGACTTTAGATTAATGGATAAAAAAGTTGTCGATATCTTAGTAGCAATGAATGAATATCATAGATTTAGCAAAGCCATGTTTGAGTGGGTAGGATTTAAAAAAATAGCGTTAGAATATGATTATGCCCCAAGAATTAACGGTAAAACTAGCTGGAGTTATATGAAGTTATTTAAATATGCCGTAGAAGGTATGATAAGTTTTTCGACTACACCTCTAAAAATATCATTTTGGATAGGGTTGATGATAAGTTTTATATCCGGAACTTATGGAATTTTTATCGTTTTTGATACTATCATAAATGGAAATACCGTAAAAGGCTACCCTTCAATGCTTACTATAATACTATTTTTAGGAGGAATACAGCTAATATTTTTAGGAATTATAGGGCAATATATTGCAAGAATTTATGAACAAGTAAAAGATAGACCGCATTATATAGTTGAAGAGGAGATTTAGCACAGTGAATTTAAAACAAACTTTAAAAAAAGAGCTACTATTTGTTATAGCAACTGTTAAAAATTTTTTCAAGTATAACCACTTCTATAAATATTTTATTTTCATTTTTGGGCTATATTTTACAGGATATTTTGCACTAATAGTAAATAATGTTAATTATGGCGATGACTATCATAGAGCTACATATGGAGATTTTGGATTTCAGATATGGAGCAGATTTTCATCAGAGTTTTTATCAAAAATATTTCATATAAGTTTAAATAGAAATGTGGAAATATCCCCTCTTTTACAGATAATCGCAATTGCTATCTTGTCTATCGGATCAATGATTTTAGTAAAAACTATTTTAAAAAAATATAATTTTTGGGGACTTGCTGCTAGCCTACCTTTGGGGCTTAGTCCATTTTTTTTAGAAAATATGAGTTTTAAATTTGATAGTGTGTTTATGGCGATATCATTAGTTTCACCAATCATTCCTTTTCTATTTTTAAAAAATAAAATAGCATTTTTTATAATATCTATTTTGTGTTTAGAATTGACCTTAACCACATATCAAACAGGAAATGCGGTGTATATAATGTTATCTTTATTTATAATATTGAGTTATATATTAGAAGGTAAAGATTATAAGCAGATTATTAAATGTGCTATGTTGCTTATATTGGCATATATTTCATCACTTCTTATATATAAGTTTTTTATTTTAAATGAATCTTCCGGAGAATGGTACGCATCAAAAAGCACATTTGAATTAAATAACCTGATTCCAGGAGTAAGTAAAAATTTAAAAACGGTACTGAAAATATATGAAGATGTTTTTAAACATACTATTTTTGTACCTATATTTGCACTTGGGATAATTGGATTTTTATTTGCTTGTATAAAAGTATCTAAAATATGTAGATTTTGGACTCTTATCGCTAGTTTAGGATTTATAATCTCTGGAATTTTATTATCTTATGGGGCTTATTTGGTATTAGAAAAACAGATTTTTAGTGATAGAACTTTTAATGGTATAGGTATGTTTCTAGCAATTATATTTGTATTTTTATTTAAAATAGATATAAAAATATATAAGTTTTTTAGCAAAACTATATGTTTTATATTAGCTTATTCACTCATAATAGAAGCTACTGCTTGGGCAAATGTATTAAAAGAGCAAACAGAATATGCAAAATACAGAGTTGAGATTATGCTGCATGATTTTTATAAAATGATACCAAAAGATAATAAATTTGGCTTTACCTCTGAAGTAAATAAAAACAATTTTATGTCTCCAATAGCATTAAACACGTCAAAAACATTTCCTATAATAATGAGAAATCACGCTATAGATAATATGCTAGATGCAAATTGGCTGTTCAACTCTTATGGACTTATGGCTCATTATGAACATTGGACACCGATACTCTCAAAAGGCCTATGCGGACAAAAAAATAAAAAGCCAATTGAGATCGTAGAAAATCCGCTCCATAAAATCACAAAATATGATAACAACTGTTTTGTTATAGAGTTTTTATAAATGAAACTATCTAATTCATATTTTTTACGATATTTATGTGTAGGAGTATTAAATACTATTGTTGGCTTTGGGGTTATATTTACCCTTATGTATATTGGATATAGCGCGGAAATCTCAAATTTAATAGGCTATATTTGCGGAATTATTTTCTCATATTTTATGAATAAATTTTTTACTTTTAATACAAAAAATAGAAACAAAAAAGAGTTTATAAAATTTATAATAGCGATGCTTATCTCTTATGTATTAAATCTATTAATGCTTAAAATTTGTCTGAGTTTAGGTATAAATGCATATATAGCTCAACTATTTGCAGGAGCCGCATATACTGTAAGCGGCTTTTTAATAAGTAAATTTTGGGTATTTAAACTAAACAGTTAGCTATTTTAGTTTCTTCTCCCACTCTAAAGCTGAGCTGATGATGAGCTCCAAACTCTCGCGAGTCGGTTTCCAACTAGTTTTATTTCTAAGCTTGCTAGCGTCTGATATAAGCATAGCTGGATCTCCTTCGCGGCGTGGGGCATTTAATACTTTAAAATCCACTCCGCCAACTTTTTTAGCCGTTTGAACGACTTCTTTTACGCTAAATCCTCTACCATAGCCCACGTTAAATATATCACTATCATTTGTTTTTAGATATTCAAGTACGGCCAAATGAGCATTTGCAAGATCTTCTATATGGATATAATCTCTTACACAAGTTCCATCTTTTGTAGCGTAATCACTCCCAAAAATACTCATACTTTCTCTTTTTCTAGTAATCGTTTGAGTGGCTACTTTGATAAGATGAGTCGCGTTTGGATAATTTTGACCGATAAGCCCGTCCGTGCTTGCTCCAGCTACGTTAAAATAACGCAAAATGCCAAATTTAAAATCCCTGTTTGCAAGCGCGGCGTCTTTTAAGATCCACTCAGTCATGAGCTTGCTTCTACCGTATGGATTGATCGGATTTTGCTCGCTTGTTTCATCGACTACGCCGCTACTAGGCTCCCCATAAGTAGCAGCAGTCGAGCTAAATATAAACTTACTCACACCGTGTTCAACAGCTAAATTTATTAAATTTGCGGCGTTTGCCGTGTTATTTAGATAATATTTCAGTGGTTTTACCATACTTTCAAACACTTCTATATATGCTGCAAAATGTATGATTGCTTCAAAATTACGCCCTCTAAAAATCTCCCTAAGGCTAGAAGTGTCTTCTAAAGAGCATTTTATAAACTCGAATTTTCCAACTTTTTCAAGCGTTACTAACGCCTCTTTACTTCCTGTGTAGAAATTATCTATGACAGTTATGTTATGCCCACCCTCTTCTAACAGAGATTTTAAAACGTGAGAGCCGATATATCCAGCTCCTCCGGTTATCAAGATATTCATTTTTCGCCTTCGTTTTACTTTAAATCTTAGTGATTATTATAGCTAGTTTAGACTTAAATAGCCTAAAATAATTCACGTTTTAAAATTTTGCTTGTGGCGTTTTCTAGCGTTTTTAACTCATTATTTAAATTTGAAATTTCACCCTCACAAAACTCAATGGCTTTAACGATTTTTTCTTGAGCCTCAAGCGGCGGAAGTGATAAAGTTAAATTAGAAATTCTTTCAATTGATGCTCTATTTTGTCTAGAAAATCCAAATTTAGCACCAACTTCAAAAAGAGCAAATTCTAAAATTTTTGCTTTATGTGATTTACTTCTTAAAACTCCGCAATGATCAGTCGGATAAAAAGGTTCATTTGCTTTTACAAATCCTGTCATCCAATCTCCACCAATTCCCCATAAAACACTATCAAGACTAAAATCTTTTATTAAATCTTTATTTATTTTTCCAAAAGGTTCTTTAACATTTGCACTAAATACATTTATGCCATCTTGCGTTAAATCTTTATCTAAAACACGCTTACCGATTTTTAATATAAAATCTTTATTTGTTAATTTTACGCTTTCCCACTCGCTTAAGCCATAATTTTGCGGTGATGGTAAATCGTTTAAAATTTGAGCTAAATTTTGCTCATACCCCCCCCCTATCTCTAAACTAGCATCGGTGATTACACAACTTTTAATTAAAATTTCTTTAATCAAGCTTTTATAATCTTCAATACTCATTCTAATAGTTTTAAATTTCTCTTCTACCTCTTCGCACTCTTTAACGATTTTTTCTTGAGCCTCAAGCGGCGGAAGCGGAATTTTAATATTTGAAAATTTACTTTTATTTATAATTGGAACTGTTGTATTGTGTGTCTGCTGAATTAATAATTGTTTAAAAAAATTAGTATCAAACAAATAAAATAAAAATTCACTTATATAATTATTATTATTTGGCAATAATGCATTAATTTGCTGATTAAAAATTCCACTTTTTTCAATCATCCCAACTCTTCCAATTGTTCCAATGCAACTAACTAAGATAGATTTTTGGGTAAAGCTCTCTGACTTTCATATCCAAGTTTTGAGACCATAACTTCAGATGAATTAACATTTCTACCATTAATTAAATCCGCTGGTCTATAAAAAGGAAAATCAGAACCATAAAATTCTTTTTTTGTGTGCTTGGTGTTAAACCTGTTAAAATTTCGCAAATTTCTCCAAGTTTTACAAGCTTAAATTTAGACCCTTCAAAAGGATTTAAATTTACGCCATTTTTGCTACTTGCAATATTTAAATTTATGGCTTTATTAAATTTCGCACTCGTAAAATCAAGGCATTTTAACAGCGGCGTGGTAAAGGCAAATTCGCTTAAATTCGCAGGAATTTGTAAATTTTGGCTAAAACTAACATATGGATCTTTTGATTTTTGTTTTTCAAAGTCATCATTTAAGATAAAAGCACGTCTTACTAAAAAGCAAAGTTTTTCAGGATTATCTAAATTTTCACGCTCGAAAAGCGGCGAAAAATAGGGCGTTTGTAGCTCTTTTAGCCCTTCGCTTCCTTTGCGATTGCTCCACTCATAGCCTAAAAATTTGCTTTGAGCTTTGTTTTCGCTCGGGCTTTTTATGATGAGAGTTTTTGTATCTTTTAATAAGCTAAAAAAGAGAATTTTCTCTTTTTCTAAATTTAGACAAAAGTTCAAAAATTCTTTTTGCTCTAAAGCTTCTTTTTCATTGCTATCTTTATAGCGTTTAGATTTTTTTAAATTTGATAGCGCGGATGAGTTTTTAAATTCGTTTAAATACTCTTTAAAAATATCGTGGCTATAAATTTCTCCATAACCACCGCTTAAAAACTCTCTAAACTCATCTTTTTTATAACCCATAAATTCGCAATACGCTAGCAAGACCTCAAGCAAATAAAGATTAGAAAAATCTAGCGAGCTTTCTATATTTTCTTTTAAGTTTTCATAACTTTGAGAATTAAAGCCATTTACATAAGTTTGCTTTTTACTTAAAAATAAAATTACGGTATTTGTACCAGTAGCGCCAAAGGTATTTGAACCAAACTCGGTTATAGAGATGATGTCAAAATTTCTTAAAATTATCTCTCTAGTTTTTTCATAAACGCCGTCTTTATTTAAAATGCTTGAAGGCAAGATAATAGCAACCTTTGAATTGCTTTTTAAAAGTCTGTTTGCACGTTCAATAAAAAAACACTCGATAGCATTTGAACTTTCTAAATTTATATAGTTAAAAAGTTCGTATTTTTCGCATTCGTTTTTTGATAAAGTCTGCAAAAAACCTTTTACACTATAAGGTGGATTTGCTATAAGCAAGTCAAAATCACGCTCCTTAAATTTGCTCTCATCAAGAGCGTCTGCATAAGAAATTTTAACACTACTTTGCCCATACATAGCAGCACTTACTTTTGCGACTTTACTTAGGCGATATTCTTTTTCTATGCCATAAATGTTTGAGTTTATAGCTTCAGAATCATTACTTATACTTTTAGCTATATTTGCATACGTATTTAGAAAATGTCCCGCACCACAAGCATAGTCAATCACCTTTGGAATACCATTATCAAAAAGCATTTTAAGCGGTAAAGAATGCACTATAAACTCGCAAATTTGAATAGGCGTAAAAAACTGCCCCTCATCTTGCTTCATACCTTTTTGCAAAAATAACTCAAAAAGATTGCCTAAAAGCTGGTTGGTTTTATTTTGAGTTAATCTTAGGTTTTCAAAAAGCTTAATAATGGCTTTTAAAACTTGTGCGTTTTGCTCAAAAAGAGTTTTGTTATGTACTTCAATAAAGCTAAAATCGCTATGAGAGTAAAATTTTAGCATACGGATAAATTCGTTTATCTGGTTTTTTAGTGTTTGAGTTTTGATTTTGTTTCGTTTAAAGTCGCTAAACTGCTCATCTATTTGTTCATCGCTTACATATGTGATTTCTTCGTTTAAATACTCTTTCATAGCATCTTTATAAAGCTTCATCAAACGCTCTTGCATCGCTTCAAAGCTGTCAGCCGTAACGCCACGGTAACAAAATTGTAAGTTTTCTTTATTGTGCGTTTCATCGTAAATTTTACATAAAAACAGATTTACAAGTTTATCAAAGGCGTTTTCCTTACCGCTTATGTTGTATTTACGCAAAATCGTGGCAAAATCGTGATATTTGCCATCTTCATAGCTTTTGCCATCTTCGTTTTGGCTAGTAAGCTCTACTAAATCATCAAAACAAAGTGCGCTTTTGCCAACTTCATAAGGATTTATATTTATCTCAAAAATTCCAACTTGTGAGTAATCGCCTTTGTAAATTTCACTCCAAACTTTAAAAATCTCTTCGGCACTTGTGGCTGTTTGGTAACTTTTAGCAAAGCCTTGACTTTGTAAGTAGATTTCATTGTCGTTAAAATTTAAAATATAATTTTCAAATTTAAGCTCATTGTCTTTAAAATCGCTTGTATAAAGTGCTAGAAACTTTGCACTACGCTCTTGTTGATGATAGCTGATTAACTGGCTAGGCTCATTTTGCATTCTATTCCACTCTTTGCTAAATTCACTTCCGGCGGTTTTACACTCAATTATTAAATATGGCAAATTGTTTTCATCTTTTACTAAAATATCAGCTTTGCCGCTTTTGGCATCTCGCCCAAGCTGCCAACGCGGTTCAAGCTCTAAATTTGCAGGCTTATAGCCTTTTTCAAGCAGACGATTTACGCACTCTAAAACGACTAAATTTTCAGTATGAGAAAAGTTGCAAGTAGTCTCATCGCCTTTTTTTATCTCTAGTGGATAGATTATTTTTAAATTTTTAAAATCTACTTTTATGACTGCGTCGTTTGCGTAAGTTTTGCTAAAAATCTCGCCGTTTTGTTTAAATTCTAAAAGTTTTAGTACTTGGGCTAAATTCTCTTTTGTTACCATTTTTTACCTTATTATTTTAACTTCACATATAAGTTAAGTAGGCATTGAGCCAAAGATGAGATTTTTATCTTTTTAAACTCACCAATCCCTCTTCTTGCTCTCCAGCTTTTCATCCATATATTCCCAGCCTTTTATACACCACTCAAGCTCAGCTGAATCTTTAGAATATCTATCAGTGCATTCCCATTTTCCTTGCCCTAATTGTCTATAAATTGAGCCTTCTCTATGATATTTTCTCTCAAAAGCGTTACTCGCTTCGTTTATAGGCCATGCGCCGGCGCTTATGACAAATACTACAGCTAAAAAACATACTTTTTTAATATTTTATCCTTTATTTTGTTAAATTATTATCGCTTTTAACACGTAAAAATACGGGAAATCTAGGCTTAGCGTATTTAGTTAAATTTTGATATTTATAAGTAATGATAGTGCCGACTTTTGGCGGATTTGATCTTTGCTCATCACTAAAACCAGAACCTATCTTAAACTATATGTTACTAAAAATATCAACACAAATCAGCGAACCTAAAAGTCCTTCAAATTTACCTTTACCGTTTTGCAGTTTGACGACTTTACACTCACTATCTTTAAACTTTTTGAGCTTTAAAATTTCGCCGCTTCTACCATTTTTATAAGGTACGTTTTCATTTCTTACGACTATGCCCTCGCCGCCACCGCTAACGACCTCATCTAAAAACGCAAAAGCGTCTTCGTTTGAGTCTATTTTTATCTGCTCTATTACCCGTATAAACTCATTTGAATTTTGACTTAAAAACTCACGCAGCACTTCTAGTCTATCGCGCAAATTTCCCTTAGCGTTTGGCACATCAAATATCATAAATTTGATATTTTCCCAACCTTTATCATCAAAAGAGCTAATCACGGAGCCGATAAACTCAAACTCGCCTCGTCCGCTCCAAAGCTCACCGTCTATAGCGAAATTCGGAAAATCTTTTAGCCACCATTTTGGAGCTTTGATGATCTTAGCATTTCTGCTTTTCAAACTCTTGCCATCCCAGATAGCTCTCACGCCATCATACTTTTCGCTCATTAACCAACCGCTTAAATTTTCATCATTATACTCTTTTAATAGCATAACTTCAGCTTTTAAAATTAAAAAAGCGATTAATAATAGAGCTAAAAACTTCAAATTTTTACTTTATAATAGTCCATATACCACTGCACGAATCTTGCAACTCCATCATTTACGCTAGTATTTGGTTTATAGTTAAAATCCTCTACTAGATCGCTTACATCGGCGTAAGTCGAAGGAACATCACCTGCTTGAAGCGGCATAAGATTTTTTTTAATTTCACGTCCTAGTTTTATCTCGATCGCCTTTATGTAGTCCATTAGCTCGACTGGAGAGTTATTTCCGATATTATAAATTTTATAAGGCGCGTTTGAAGTAGCTGGATCAGGATGGCTTGCATCCCACGCTAAATTCGCAATAGCCGGGTTATCCACGCATTTCATTACGCCTTTTACGATATCAGCTACGTAAGTGAAGTCTCTTTTCATCTTTCCATAATTATAAACATCGATAGCTTTGCCCTCTAAGGCAGCTTTGGTAAATAAAAACAGAGCCATATCAGGACGTCCCCACTCGCCATAAACGGTAAAAAATCTTAGTCCGGTCGTGCTAAGTCCAAAAAGATGGCTATAAGTGTGCGCCATAAGTTCGTTTGATTTCTTGCTCGCGGCGTACAAACTGATGGGATGATTTACACTCTCGTGAGTGGAAAACGGCATTTTTTCATTTAGTCCATAAACCGAACTTGAGCTTGCATATACGAGGTTTTTCACACCATAATTACGACAACATTCAAGAATATTTGTAAAACCTAAAATATTGCTATTTATATAGGCGTGCGGATTGATGAGAGAGTAGCGAACTCCTGCTTGCGCGGCTAAATTTACTATGCAGTCAAACGAGCCGTTTTCAAAAAGCTTTTGCATAGTTTTAAGATCGCTTAAATCGGCTTTTATGAAGCTTAAATTTGGATAAATACTGGATCTAACTGCTACGTTTTCTTCTATATTTTCACGTTTTATACCAAGCTCGTTTAGCCTTGCGTATTTTAAATTTATATCGTAATAATCATTTATACAGTCAAATCCGACCACTTCATCGCCACGCTTTGCAAGCTCACGGCTTAGATGAAATCCTATAAATCCGGCTGTTCCAGTAACTAAAATTTTCATAAAATGCCTTTAAATTCGTTTGATTTTATAAGATAAACATCTGCCGAAGTCTATTTTAGCGAACTCTTTGTGTGCCACAGCTAAGATCACGCAGTCGTGTCCGCTTAAATTTAAACTCTCTAAAAGCTCTACGCCGTACTCTTTTTTCACATCGTTTGCGTCCGCCCAAGGATCATAAACATCTACGTTACAACCAAACTCTTTGAGCTCTTTTATCACGTCAATAACTCTTGAATTGCGGATATCGGGGCAGTTTTCTTTAAAAGTGATTCCAAGCACTAAAACCTTAGCACCATTTACTTTTAATCCGTTTTTTATCATCATTTTAACAGACTGATTTGCATGGTAAATTCCCATATTATCATTTATTCTTCGTCCTGCTAAAGTGATCTCTGGGTGATAGCCGATCTCTTCGGCTTTATGCGTAAGATAGTATGGATCTACACCGATGCAGTGGCCTCCCACGAGTCCTGGGCGGAAATTTAAAAAGTTCCACTTAGTCGCGGCAGCGTCAAGCACTTCGTTGGTATCTATCTTCATCTTGTCAAATATCATCAATAGCTCATTTACAAAGGCAATATTTATGTCGCGCTGCGTATTTTCTATGACTTTTGCGGCTTCGGCTACTTTTATACTACTAGCTTTATAAACTCCTGCTTTAATGATCTTGCTATAAACGTCTTCTACTGTTTTAAGGGCTGCAGAACTACTTGCGGAGATGATTTTTTTGATTTTCGTGACCGTGTGCTCTTTATCACCCGGATTTATACGCTCAGGGCTGTATCCGCACTCAAAATCCACACCGAATTTCAGCCCGCTAGTTTCAAGCACAGGCACGCATTCATCTTCTGTGACACCCGGATAAACGGTACTTTCATACACTACTATATCGCCCTTTTTAAGCACTTTGGCTAAACTCGCGCTTGATTTATAAAGCGGAGTAAGATCAGGACGATTATTTTTATCGATCGGAGTTGGAACCGTAACTATGTAAAAGTTGCACTCTTTTATATCGTCCAAATTTACGCTAAATTTCATACCGTTTTTTAGTACTTTAGCCATCTGTTCTTCATCTAATTCAAGAGTTCTATCGATACCGTTTTTTAGCTCGTTTATTCTTTTTTCATTAAGGTCAAATCCTACAACGCTAAAAGCGTCGCTAAATGCCGCAGCTAAAGGCATTCCGACGTATCCAAGACCGATAATCCCTATTTTTATATCTCTCATCGCGAACCTTTTTTAAATTTAGAAAATTATACACCAAAATATCATAAGCTATCTTTAAGTCTACCTAATTCATCGTCTATAAATTTAGAAAACACAGGCGTATAGCTCATGTCTGTTTTTTTATCTTTTAAATAATCGCTCATTTGAGATAAATAATTAGCATAATCATCTTTAGTTAGTTTTCCGCGCAGCAACTCATATTTTAAAAACAACCAGTATGTATTTAGCGTATCAGACTCGCAATATTCATTTATTTTGTCTAATTTTTCCTCATAAAACATGTCAATAACCTGATCTCCATGCACGTCGTATTTTCCAGGGAGATTTAAAGAGGCACAAAGAGTATCTAATTTTAGTCCACTAACAGCTCTAAAATCGCTGATATGATCAAGCAAATCAAGATGAAAAATGCCATCATATCTGCTTCTGTAATTTGTCCATTTATCCTTCCCGTTTTCTTTATCGCTTGTACTAAAATACGGCTCGGCTTGAAGATTGTACCGCATAGCACGCACCATCAGCATAGGAAGATCAAAACCGCGACCGTTGAAACTTACCAAACGAGGATTATGCTCGTTTATGAAGTTTATAAATTTAGTTATTTTCTCCTCTTCATTTTTACCTTGCATCGTAGAAACTCGTAAAAATCTACCAAATTTATCCGCCATAACAGCCGATATGGCAACGACTTCATGAAAACAAACAGGCAAAAACTCGCTTCCGCTTTTTTCTAATTGAGTTTTAAAAGCCTCTTTTGCTACTTCTATATCACTTCCTTCGTAGCCAAAAACACGTCTTAAAGTATCGCTATCTGGTACGGTCTCGCAATCAAACACGCATATATATTCACTTCTTGCCATTTTACCTACTTTTTAGAATATTTTTTATACAATCATACCAAAAAACAATGGAAAAATAGTTGAAAATAGCCATCATAAAACTCTCCAGCCTTGGCGATATAGTACATGCAACCGTAGTTTTGCAATTTATAAAAAAATATTGCGAAGCAGCCGAAATTTCGTGGTTTGCAGATGAAAAATTCGGCTCTATTTTAGACTCGCATCCTGATATAAAAGAAGTTATAAAACTTCCTTTAAAAGATAAAAAATTTGTAAAAACTTACAAAATTTTATCTAAATTTAGAAATAAATTTGATATCATCATCGACCTTCAAGGACTTATAAAATCAGCTATCGTCGGGCGAATTTTAGGAAAAAATTTGGTAGGATTTGATAAGTTTAGCGCAAAAGAGCCACTTTGCAGCATGTTTTATAATGCAAAAATCAACTGCGATTATAATGAAAATATAATAATTAGAAATTTAACTCTAGCCAGCAAAGCCCTTAATTTTAAATTTACAACAAGCCAAATAGATAATAAAATACCATGCTTTAAAGTAAACGACGATAATTTTGATTTTTTAGATAAAAACAGTAAAAATCTACTAATAGCACCTTTTGCAAGCGAAAAAAGCAAACGCTACGACAAATTTAAAACGGTGATAAACGGATTAAAAAAGTATAATATCTTTATAAGTTTTGGCTCAGAAAAAGAAAAGGCTGAAGCATTAGATCTTACAAAAAATACTCACGCCAAACTACTTCCTGCACTTAGTTTAAATCGTATGATAAATCTTATAAACAAAGTCGATTTAGTCATAGGAAACGATAGCGGTATAACTCACATTGCGTGGGCGCAAAATAGAGCTTCTATAACTATTTTCGGAAATCGCCCAAGCAAAAGAAACGCTTATAAAACAGATAAAAATATAGTACTAGACACAGGAAAAAAGATAGATGCAAAATGCATTGATAAAAGTGATTTTTGCGTATGTGATATAGATCCGAATTTAGTTATAAAAGAGGCAAAAAGGCTGATTGATGAGTGATATAATTTATCTGTTTTTATATAAATTTTTTAAATTTGTAGTAACTTACGCACCACAATCATTGCAAAGTCCGTTTTTTACGGCACTTGCGTATATTTTTTATAAATTCGATAAAAAACATACAAACATCATGAGAGTAAATTTAAAAATGTGTTTTCCGGAATTTACAGGGCAAAAAATAGAAAAAATTATAAAAGCAACGTACAGAAATTTCGGCTATTTCGGAGCTGATTTTTTACGAAATCAAGATAGCACAAAAGAAAATATACTAAATAAAGTTAGTTTCAAAAATGAAGATATATTGCTAGACGCGCTAGACACAAAACGCCCTATCATAGTACAAACAGCGCATTATGGAAACTGGGAGCTTTTCAGTCTTGCGATGGCAGCAAAGTTTGGTAGTGTTTCTATAGTCGGCAGAAACCTTGATAGCAGTGTTATGGATCAAATTTTAAGCAAAAATAGAACAAAATTTGACATAGAGCTTATACCAAAAGACGGCGGCGCTAGAGATATTCTTAAAGCTCTTAAAAATAGGCGTCTGCTTGGAATTTTAGTAGATCAAAATACAGCCAAAAAAGATGGAGTTCAGTGTGAGTTTTTCGGCAAAAAGATCATGCACACCCCAGCTGCTAGTATATTTGCTAACAAAACAGGAGCCATCATCATTCCTGCTTTTATAAAACGTATTTCAAGGGATAAAAACGAAATTTGCTTTTTTAAAGAGATTTTAGCTGAAAATTATGAAGGGGATAAGCTTCAAAAAGCGACTCAAGCTCAAAGCGATGCTACTGAACAGATGATAAAAGAAAAACCGGACGAATACTTTTGGATGCATAAAAAATTTAAACATTTTTATGAAGAAATTTACAAATGATAAGCTTTGTAGTGCTGACTTACAATAGTAAAAAATACATAAAAGAAGTGCTATCAAGCATATCTTGGGCCGATGAAGTCGTAGTGGTAGATAGCGGCTCAAACGATGAAACTTTAAGTATTTGTTCTGAATTTAAAAACGTTAAAATCACTCACCAAAAATGGCTTGGATTTAGTGCACAAAAACAGCTCGGTGTTGATTTATCAAAAAACGAATGGGTATTTGTGCTTGATAGCGATGAAGTTGTTACCAACGAGCTTAAAAACGAAATTACCAACGAGCTTAAAAATCATAAATTTAAAGTATATAAAGTTGCTAGACTAAACTATTTTTTTGGTAAGCCGATTAGAAAAATGGGCCTTTATCCAGACTATACGATAAGATTTTTCAATAAAAATTATGCTAAATTTGACGGTAGAAGCGTGCATGAAAGCGTGATTACCAACTCAAAAATAGGAGTACTAAAAAATCACTTCATCCACCATGCCTATGAGAGCGTGGAGCAGTTTATAAATAAACAAAATAGCTATTCAAGCCTAAATAAAAAATCAAATAAAATAAAAGCCGTACTTAATCCTTGCTGGACGTTTTTTAAATTATATATTTTAAAAGGCGGTTTTTTAGAGGGCTGGAATGGCTTTGTCATCGCAAAACTTTATAGCGAATATACATTTTGGAAGTATATAAAATGAAAATTTTAGTAATGAAATTTAGAAATATCGGCGATGTCTTACTCACGACTCCTTTGTTAGAAAATTTAAAACACTATTATCCGGATTCAAAGATACATTTTGCTTTAAATAAAGGCTGCGAGGCGATGATAGAAGGCAATCCAAATATAGATAAAATACATATTTACGATAGAAATGAAATAAAAAAGAAAAATGCTTTTAGGCGTATTTATCTTGAGTATAAATTTGCAAAATCTCTAAAAAATGAGAAATTCGATATCGTTATCCAAACTACAAAAGGAGACCGAGGTCTCATCATAGCTAAATTTTGCTGTGCAAAAACAGTCGTATCATACTTAGCTAAAAATCGTATTTTTAATAAATTTATAACTCACAAAATAAAAGAACAAGGATCTACGCATACGGTACTAGCGAATTTGGACGCACTCAAAGCTTTAGGATATGAGCCAAAAAACGCTAGAGTTAAAATCTATTTTGATGACTATTCACAAGATTCTAAATTTAAAAATATACCAAATAGATTTATTCATATTCATCCTATGAGCAGATGGCTTTTTAAATGTATAGATGATGAAACTTTGGCTAAAATCATAGATTTTTGTGAACTAAATTTAAATCACAAAGTAGTATTAACCTGTGATAAAAACCCGGTCGAACTTGAAAAAATACAAAATATACTTAAGAACTGCAGTGCAAAACCGGTACTATTTTTAGGAAATTTAAATTTAAAAGAAGTAGCGTTTTTAAGCTCAAAATCGGAACTATTTATAGGAGTAGATACTGCGATCATGCATATAGCAGCGGCAAATAATGTGCCTTGCATAGCGTTTTTTGGACCTAGCGGGGCATTTCATTGGGGACCTTGGGATAACTCTTGTCTAAAAAGCGGATATACGCAAAAAAACGGTATTCAAACAATGGGCAAACACAAAGTTATTCAAAAAAACCTATATTGCGTTCCTTGCGGAAAAGATGGTTGTAATGGCTCAAAAAGGAGCGATTGTCTTATAAATTTAGATTTAAATTTAATAAAAAACAGCATATCTCAATTCTTCAAAGCCGAGTAAAAGCTTCCTAAAATATCATTTTGATATATGAATAGCGTCTTTTTTAACCACTTATCATCTTTTTTAACTGCAACTCTTTTTATATATTTTAAATTATTATCAGGTTTATTTATACCTCGTTTTGTGGTATAAAATATCTCATAACCGATCTCTTTTGCAGCTTGTAATCTGCTTTTATCATATTGCCCGCGCGGCCAACAAAGATGGGCGTCATCAAATCCTAAACGATCTTTTATGATCTTTTTACAAGCAAAAATATCATCTTCAAATCTTAAATTTCCAAAATAAGCATCATCGTGTCCATTAGTATGAGAGTGAAAATCAAAAACATCTTTCATTTTTTCCACCTCGTCCCAGTTTAAAAACAAACCAGCAGTATCGCTGATAATTTTTTGTTTTGCTTCTTTATGCGATAACGGTCTAAACTCAGCTTTTCTAAGTGCATTTTGCTCACTTGCTTTTTCTATCCAGCTAGTCACTAAAAACAGAGTCGCATTTAAACCGTACTTTTTCAAAATAGGATAAGCGTAGTAATAATTATCTCGCCAACCATCATCAAAAGTTATAAAAATACTCTTTTTAGGTAGTTTAAGCTCACCTTTTTTAAATTTCAAAAACTCATCTGAACTTAAAGTTTTATAACCATTTTGACTAAGAAACCTCATTTGAGACTCAAATTCATTAAGACTGCTAGCGATAAATCCTGATTTTGGCAAAACATGATGATACATAAGAACGGTTATACTCATATCTAATCTTTTTATAATAAAAAAAATAGTATTCTTACAAAAAACAGAGGTTGAATTTGTACGTTATATACTACTTTTTACTATATCCTTTTTTATTGATTTTAGCATTTTTTCGCAAAAAAACAGATAAAATATTAATTATTCAAACAGCCAAAATCGGAGATTATGCCAACTCTACAATTATTTTTGGCGAAGCTAGCAGCACTAAAGGTGGTAAATTTGATATTGTTTTAGATGAAATTAATATTAATTTTGCAAATTACGACTCTAGAATAGAAAATAAATTTATAATAAACCGATATAAAAAAGGGGTTAAAAAGTTTATTTTGGGTTTTAAACTATTTTTTAAAAGCTATGATAAAATTTATGTTTTGATGCCAAATAATCTAAATTTATTTCTAGCTAAATTCGCTTTTTCAAATCATATAATTACGATCAGTCACTACAAAAACAGTTCTCTTTTTTACCTACTTTCAAAAAATGCCAAGGTTATTCACCATACAAAAGAAGATTTAACGCTTAAAACATACTTAAAAATGCTTGATTTAGAACTTTTTCAAAATGAGCTTCAAAAAGATATGATTAAAGTTAAAAAAATGGTTCAAAAACCACTATTTATACCCGAAAAGTATGAAAATTTATTTATAAATGAGAATAAATTCAAAATCGGATTGAGTCTTAGTGCCGGAAATAAAATGAAAACGATAATTCCTCAAACATGGGATAAAATATTTGAAATATTAAGCAAATTCGATGTTGAAATTTACATTTTTGGAGTCGGAGATGAGATAAATTTACTTAAAAATACCGACACAAAAAATATAAAAATAGTATCGTTAGTAGATAAAATCAGCCTTAACGAACTGCCTTTTTACATATCAAAAATGAATCTTTATATCTCAAGTGATACCGGAAATTACTACATCGCAGACACTATGGAAGTGCCTACCATATGTTTTATGGGGCCTTGTTTTGCAAGCGAACAAAGAGGCGTATTTAACTCGCTTATCATAAAATCAAATTTACCACCGTTTAGTGCTGTTTTTGATACGATTTATAAAGCGGATGCTAAAAAGTATTTTGAAATCACTCAAAAAGATGAAAAAAATATATATGAATTTATAAATAATCTTTATAAATCTTTTCTATCTGACAAAGATAGTTTTCCAAACTGAAATTAGATATTATAGACATATCTGGTTCTTTGGATGTTGGCTTTTTAAGCTTTTTCAAACATTCTAACAAAGAAACACTATCGCGTTTTACTATATGAAAATTATCTTTATTTGACGAAATATTATAAATTTCTCTGATAACTGGTATATCAGAATATATCACTCCAAGTCCGATGCTAAGTCCTTCGATAGCAACTCTAGGCAATCCCTCATCACTTGAAAATCCAAGAATATAATCGCTCTTTGCATAAATTTTATCCATATTTTTTACAAAACCAAGATATTTTACCTTACCTTGTTTTTCTAACACCTGAAGTTTTTGGATAAGTTTTTTATCCACTTCGCCTCCTGCTAGATAAAGCTTAATATCATCTCTTTTTAAACTCAAAAAAGCATCGAAAACAAGGCTGTGTCCTTTAAGACTCAAGAAATTTGCCGGCATAATGATAGAAATATCAGAATTATCCGAGTGTTTATTCGTGGTTAAACCGCTACAAATAACAGGATTATAAACGATATTTTTAGAAATTTCTATCTGATTAGCGTAAAAATCATAAGTTGAATTTGAAACGCTAATAGCTAAAAAATTGAGTTTTTTCAGCTTAGATAGCTTAAAATCTTCTATTTTTGAATTCTTTCTTAAATGCTGGATAACTTTTATGCCAAGCAAATTTGCAGCTTCATTGTAAGCCAAATTCGTTGAAAAATGATTGTTAAGATGCACGGCATGGATGCTCAGACTTTTTAGCAGATCAAAAGCAAATTTTAGATCATTTGTATACAAAACTTTATCCAAAAGTTTTTTCGAAAACACCCTTAAAATCTCTCTTTTCATTTTACAAATCCTATTTTTAGGCTTAAAATATATAAAAGTAGCACCCATTTTATCGATTATCTGCGATATTTTTTTATCACCAACCATATAATCATTTTCAAAATATACATAAATTTTATACTCATTTTTGCCTAATAAAGCACCTAAAAGATATAAAAAACTTTTCGTTCCGCCGCCATATTCAAGCCCGGTATCTATAAATAAAATCTTTTTCATATCATCTCTTTTAGTATATCAAAAACTTCTTTTGCTTCTATTTGTAACATGCAAGCTTGATATTTACACCTTTTTGAAACGCAAATTTCACAAGTTCTTTCTTTTTTTATAAATTTATGTATATCGGTATCAAAATTTGGATTTGAATTTTCAGGCTCTGCTACGATAAATAATGCTATAGTAGGCGTTCTAAGTGCAGCTGCTATATGTAGCGGTCCCGTGTCTGGAGTGATAAAAATATCAAGCCTATCTATCAACGCTGATGCTTCTTTTATACTAAATTTGCCAGCTAAATTCAAAACATTTTTACTATCAAGCAATTTCTCAAGAGCGTAGCACATATGCTTTTCACTGGGACTTCCGGTTAAAACTATTTTTGCATTAGTCTGTTTTAAAATCAAATCTCCAAGCTCTTTCCAACGCTGTAAAAACCACTGTCTAGAAACCGTACTAGCACCCATTTGAAAACCGATAAATTTCTCGCCGCCGCTTCTTTTTAATATTTTATCTACGTTTTTATAACAACTATCTTCCAAAAATAGCTCAAGTCTCGTATTATCAGAGTTAATTCCTATAAAACTAAGCTGCTCCAGTCTATTTAGAACAATATACCTAAGTTTGCCATAAGCCAAGGTAGAGTTTGAGTGGAAATGGTTGAATTCATTTTTAGAATTTGGCAATTTAAAAATATATTTTATACCGCTAAGAACCGCTAATGGCGTAGCTTGAGGCTCATTTGAATGAAGCAAAAAAGCTATATCTATATTTTTGGATTTCAATATATTTAAAGTCTTGAAAAAACCGCTCCATTTACCATTGTATAAAATTATTTCATCTATAAACGGACTATTTATAAACAGATCCGCGTTTGATGGGTTTAAAAGAGCTATGGCTTTTTTATCTGGATATACCTTTTTAAATTCCCTAAAAACAGGAATGTTAAAAAGCGTGTCTCCTATGGCGGTATTACTAAAAAAACAGACGGTTTTAAAAGATTCGCTTACCAAGTTGGTTTTTATAACTTTTTTATTTCTAAGTAAAAATTTAACGACCAACTCATAAAAATTAATCTTCATTTACCAGCTCTTCATAAATTTGTTGCGTCTTTTTTGCCATAACTTCAGTAGAAAAGCTATCTTTTACATATTTTATACCGTTTTCTGCAAACTCAGCTCTAAGATCTGTGTTTTCTATCAAAATTTTCAAAGCCGTTTTTAGACTTTCTAAATTTCCGTTTTCAAACAAAAGTCCTGTTTGAGCGTCTTTGATAGCTTCTGGTATGCCTCCGACTCTACTTCCTATGCAAGCAACTCCTGCGCTACTTGCTTCTAAGATAGCAGTGCCCAGAGCCTCCATATTTGATGGCAACACAAAGATATCAAGCGAACCTAAAAACTCGCTCACGTTATCTCTATTTCCAAGCATAAATATGTTATTTCTACCGATTATAAGATTTTCTAAGTTCTGTTTTTGAGGCCCGTCGCCGATAATAACCAAAGCTGTTTTAGGTAAGTTTAACTCGTTAAAAGCTTCTACTAAAAGTTTATGATTTTTAGCCGCTCTTAGAACTGCTACTATGCCTATCAATACAGTTTCTTCACTCAACCCTAACTCTTTTTTTAAATTCAATTTAAAATTTTTAGTATATTTTTGAGTATCAACACCTGTGCGGATAACTTCTATCAAATTCTCTTTTACACCACGTCTTACTAGAGACTCTTTAGTAGCATTTGAAACGGCTACTACTTTTGAGCTAAGATTATAACTAAATGGTGATTTTATAGGAGTTTGCAAGTGTCTTGTACGCACGACTTTTACGCCGCAAATTTTACCAACGATAGAGCCGATATTTCCATCTTTTCCAGAATGTGTAGAAATAATCTTAATGCCGTTTTTCTTAACAAACCAGCAAATTTTAATAATAGTAAAAATATTATAAACTTTTTTTAGATTAAACTCCACGAAGCTGCATTTTATAGGTTTTTCAAGAGATTTTGACCCTCTGTTTAATCCGTAAAATACTTTAAATTTACTCTCATCAAGCGCGTTGATAAGACGCATAGTTCTATGCTCTTGCCCACCAAATCCAAGTGAGCTTTCAAGCTCTAATATATTTATCATTTTATCACCTCGTTAACTGCGTCAAATACCGTTTGTATATTTAAATTTGAAGCTACTAGGCTCTCATCTTGAAGACATTTTGCTCCCCACGGCGACCAACGATTTATATTTGTTTTTCCGAGTATTCCTATAGTTTTTACACCGAGCGCCGGTCCAAGATGCATAACACCGCCATCGCACGACAAAAGCAGCTTTGCGCCGCTTAAAAAGTTCGCAAGCTCTTTAAAACTTGATGTTTTTAGGTATTTTATACCGCTTTTCTTGGATATATTTTGTCCAAAATCAGAATCTTCAGCCGTTATAACAACATTATCGAATTTGGATTTTAAGAACCCAGATATGCCCAAAATCTGCTCGTCATTTAGCATATTTTGAGGGATCCTTGAACTAATATGAAAAAATACAAAATCTTTATATTGCTCACTCATACTATCTGGTACGAAAAGTGTTTTTTCACCGTTATAGCATATTCCAAACGACTTTAAACACTCAAAACAGAACATAACTTCATGCTCACCTGAAAATAATATTTTATCACTAACGTGTGATTTGCCATTTTTGTCACCTACTCCGATTATTTTTTTTGCTCTACTAGTTATAGCGAATAATTCGGCAGAAGCGGAGTAGCCGGTGCGAAATATAATCGCAGTGTCATAACCGGTTTTATAAATTTCAAACAGCATTTTAGCTTTACCAAAAACGGCTTTTATCTTCTGGAGGATTCCTTTTTTATGCTTTGGTTTTGTATAACTATAAATTTTATTTATAAATTGATTATTTTTTATAACGCATTCATTATAACTATTTACTACTATATCGATTTGATCGTTACGAAAATGTTTTCTAAGCGCCTCTATAGCAGGAGTCGTGCAGATAAGATCACCTATATTATCGTTTCTTATAAGCAAAATTTTCATCACTATCCTTTTTATAGTATGAGTTAAGCATCATCACAAATCCAACCATATAAAACATATATAATATTCGTAAGTTAATTGATTCAAATAGCCCTCTCACTCCAAAATATGCAATCACCGACAAAAATATAGCTAGATACATAAGATTTCTTGTTGTTTTAAATTTAGAGTAAGATACCAAAACAAGCCAAAGCACTATAAAAACCAACATTGATGTGCCGAATACACCGTAATAATAGTATTTTCCCACAAAAAAAGGTTCATCGTTCCACCAAAATCTCTCCCCGCTATCTTTATGAATTTGCATCATAGAGATATTTGCTCCTTTGTCATTTTCATCACGTAAAAATGAGTCATACTGATCTTTGCCATACCCTAATCCGACAAAAGCTCTTGGGCTATTTAGCAAAAGCGGAAGTCTCTCTTTTAGTATAAGATCTCTTCCGGAACTATATGATCCTTGCGAAAGCTTGTATTTAGCGATAGATGAGTCAAAAAGTATCAAAAAAATAGCAGAAAAGCAGATGGCTGCAAAAACTACTATGTATTTTAAATTTTTCTTATAAATCTCTTTAAATCCATTTTGATAACTAATAATAAAAAATAGAACGATACAGACAAATCCAGCCAAATAACTACCTCTGGCTCCGGCTAAAACGTCCATAATTATAGGTAAAATTATACATAAAATCAGCGATAAAAACCGTATCGAATTTGATCTAAAAAACAGCATAGATATTAGTCCAAAAGCTAAAAATCTATCTACGTAATCAGCGTAAGCTCTGCTAATAATCCTTCCGCTCTCAAACGTCTCCGCATCGATATCATTGAAATTAAAAAACAGAGGTTTAGAGTAAGAAATCGTAACAAAAATAAAAGCTAAAATAACAGAATAAAACATAAATTTTATCTTATCTTTGCTACCATCAAACCAGCATAAAATAACTATCAAAAATACAGAGCCTCTTCCAAACTCGCTAAAAGCCTCTTTAAACGAATTAAATCTAGGATCATATGGAAAAAACGATACTACGGCAACGTAGATAATAAAAAATATAATAGCCAAAAATGCTGGTTTTGCACTATTGAAATTTGTTTTTAAATTTAAAAATAGTGCTTTTTTATCTATCAAAAACAAGCAAAAAACAAGCAAAAATGATAGGTAAAGAGATATATTTTTAACGGCGGTAAATTTAAAATGATGCTCAGTTATAAAAAATAGCGCCAAAAGTATCAAAATAACTATATCAAAATATTTAAAAAGCCTTGTTTTGCTCACGATTTTCCTTATGAAATAATTGTATTATAACCAACATTATATTAAAAAATAATGTAAAAACAGCTATTTTTATGTTAAAATGATTGAATGAAAAAGATAGTATTTCTAAGAACAGATCCAAGTGCTACTGGTGGGGCTGAAAGGTACTTGACACGACTTAAAAACGCCCTTAAAAACTCAGGCATAAACTCAGAGATAAGAAGTTTTAAAGGAAATAAAAAGTTAAGTTCATGGCTAAAAGCACTTAAATTTAATGCTCAAGTAAAAAACGAAAAAAATGAAGATGAAATATACTTCAGTTTAGACAGAGTCACATCAGCCGATATCTACAGGGCGGGCGATGGGGTGCATAAAGTTTATAGATCTTTAAAACCATTTTGGTTTTTTAATCCTTTAAATTTTGTATATGTTTATCTTGAGAAAAGATGCTTTTTAAATTCCAAAAGCATAATCACAAACTCAAATTTGATAAAACAGCAAATCATAGATACGTACGGTATCGATAAAGATAAAATAACAACTATATACAACGGTATAAATCTTCCGACAAAAGTAGAAAAAGGAAGTGCAAAAATGCGACTTTGCGAGAAATTCGGGCTAAATTACGAGCTTCCTATACTACTTTTTGTAGGAAGCGGTTTTAAAAGAAAAGGAGTAAGCGAGTTTCTAAGCATTATCTCAAAAATATCACTAGCCATAAACACAATTATAGTAGGTAGTGATAAAAATATAAAAAAATATAAAAATCTAGCAAAAAAACTAGGCATAAACGCCATATTTACAGGCAAACAAAGAGTCGTAAACGACTTTTATGAAGGTGCTGATATATTTATATTTCCTACTCATTATGAGCCGTTTTCTAACGTTATTTTAGAAGCCCTTAGCTATGGATGCGTCTGCATAACAACTAGACAAAACGGTGCTAGCGAGATACTTGATAAAGATTTTATCATGGATCATCCTAAGAGTTTTGAGATAGCAAATTTCATAGAAAAAATCTTAAAAGACAACAAACTGCTTTCAAAAATACAAACTTCAAATTTAGAATTATCAAAAAAATTCAGCATAGAAGATAACGCTAAAAAAACGATGGAAATCATAAATGCGCATACTAATTGAACTGCCGACATGGCTAGGTGACTCCGTGATGGCGAGCGCCGCCGTGCAAAGTCTAGCTCTAAACTATCCAAACTGTAAAATAACTTTTTTTGGCTCAGAGATTAGCACGAGTATTTACAGCTCTTATCCAAACCGTGAAAATATTATTATCGATAATTCAAAAAAAGCTAGATTTAGACTATTTTATCTGCTAAAAACAGCTTTAAATTTAGATAAATTTGATATAGCCATAAGTTTTAGAAGTCATTTCTACTCAAAAGTATTTTTTAAATTTATAAAAGCAGACAAAAAAGCTATTTTTACACCTACAAAAAACGAAATTCATCAAGTGCAAAAATATATAAATTTTATTATTGATTGTATAAATTTAAAAAAAAGCACAGATGAGCTAAAGTTATATTTTACTCCTTTTAAATTTAAAAACAAAACTCTAGGAATAAATCCAGGAGCAAGCTACGGAAGTGCGAAAAGATGGTATCCGCAGTATTTTGCAAACGTAGCGATAAATTTAAAAGAGAGTTATGAAGTTGTCGTTTTTGGAGGGAAAAATGAACAAAATATCTGCGATGAAATAGCATTAGAGCTTAAAAAAAACGGAGTTAAATACCAAAATTTATGTTGCAAAACCACCGTTTGCGAGCTCGCAAGCTTTATAGCGGGTCTTGATATGTTTATCACCAACGATAGCGGTCCTATGCATATAGCAGCGGCTTTTAAGGTGCCGACTATAGCGCTTTTTGGACCTACTAAGTTCAAAGAAACTTCTCCATATAAAAACAACAATGCAAAGATATTGCATCTTGATTTAGACTGTATGCCCTGTATGAAGAGAGTTTGTCCTTTGAACTCGCACGAATGCATGAAAAATCTAACACCAAAAATGGTGCTAGATGCTATTTATACGCTAAATCTACAGCCCCGCAAATAGTATGAATCACTAAAATATGCATCTCTTGAATCCTAGCAGTATCATTAGCAGGTATTATCAAATTTAAATCACACAAATCATTCATAGCGCCTCCGCTTTTACCGCTTAGCCCAAGTGTTTTTAGTCCATTTTGCCTTGCCGTTTTTAGTGCTTTTAAAACATTTGCACTATTTCCGCTAGTAGAAATTCCTATCAAAATATCACCGCGTCTGCCTAAAGCTGCTGTTTGTCTTGCAAAAACCTCATCATAGCCATAGTCGTTTCCGATCGCAGTAAGAGCCGAAGTATCAGTGCTAAGAGCGATCCCGGCAAGCGGAGTTCTCTCTGTTTTATAACGCCCGGTAAGTTCTGCTGCAAAATGCTGAGAATCTGCAGCGCTTCCGCCATTTCCACATATTAAAACCTTACCGCCGTTCTTTAAAGTTTCAACCACCATTTCACACGCTTTTAAAACATTTTCATTTAACTCATAAACCATGTTTAAAGTCTCTTTGTGAGCTTCTAACTCATTTAAAAATATACTCATAATTACTCCTTAATTTATAGAAAAATCAGCCGCGGCCTTAGCATGAAGCAGCGTCGTATCAAATATCTTTATATCGCAATCGTCATCTTTTATTAAAAGACCTATCTCGGTGCATCCTAGTATGACGCTATCTACACCGAGTTTTTTTGACTCGTTTATTATTTTTATAAATTCAATTTTAGAGCTTTGTTTTATATTGCCGATGCATAATTCATTGAAAATCACGCTATTTATAAAATCCGTATCAGACTTATTTGGAACTACTACTTCCATGGAATTTTTAGATATTTTATCTTTATAAAAACTCTCTGTCATGGTGTATTTGGTACCAAGCAAAAGCGCCTTTTTAGATCCGTTTTGCTTCAAAGCTTGAGCAGTAACATCGGCGATATGGATAAAAGGTATTTTTAAACTAGCAGTTATCATATCGGCAACTTTATGCATAGTATTCGTACAGATCATCACACACTCGGCACCGGCTTTTTCTAAATTTAAAGCTGCGTCTAATAATACTTTACCACTTTTTTGCCACTCGTTTTGGCTTTGAAATTTTTCTATTTCATGAAAATCTAAGCTATAAACTATACATTTAGCGCTGTGCAAGCCTCCTAGCCTATCTCTTATCTCTTCATTTAATACTTTATAATACGTAAGAGTACTCTCCCAGCTCATACCGCCTATTAGCCCGACTACTCTCACAGGTTTCATCCTTTTATCTTATTAATTATATTCGTGGTGCTCTTTCCATCTACAAAATCTATCAACTTTACTTCACGAACAAACTCGCTTCCAACAACTTTTTTACCTGTATAATCGGCGCCTTTTACTAAAATATCGGGCTTTAACGTTTTTATCAAATTTAAAGGCGTATCCTCATCAAAAATCACGACAAAATCCACGAATTCCAAAGCAGCTAGCATACTTGCTCGGTCGCTTTGGGCATTTACTGGCCTATTGTCTCCTTTTAACTCTTTAACAGATCTATCGGAGTTTAGCCCTACAACAAGCATATCTCCTATCTTTTTTGCGCTTTGTAAATAACTAATATGTCCGAAATGAAGTATATCGAAACAACCGTTTGTAAATACCATAGTTTTACCGCTTCTATCCACTCTTAATAACTCGTCAAGACTTATAATCTTACGTTCAAAGCCGCTTTTCTTAGACTTCAAATTCTCGATTTCTCCCCAACTAGCGTCCGCACTTCCTACTTTACCGACTACCACAGCAGCCGCTAAATTTGCTATTTCTATAGACTCTTCTAAACTCATTTTGCTAGCAAGACAGTATCCAAGAGTAGCAAGCACGCTATCGCCTGCTCCTGTTACGTCAAATACTTCTTTTGCGAGTGCCGGAAATTTTTTCACATCTTCATCTAAAAGCGCTATTCCATCTTCGCTTAAAGTAATTAACGAATAATTAAGCTTAAATTTATCTTTAAGCATTTTTAAAGCGTGTTTTAAATCATCTTCGTCATTTATCCCAAATCCTAGCGCCTCGCTAGCTTCTTTTTTATTTGGTGTTAGCAAAGTAGCGCCGCTGTATTTTGAGTAATCTTTGCCTTTTGGATCTATTAAAACCATTTTCCCTGATTTTTTCGTGATTCTTATAATCTCTTTTGTAAGATATGGACTTAATACGCCCTTTCCGTAATCACTAAGCAAAACGATATCATATCCACTCAAAATATTTTCAAATTTAGATATGATATCATCGCTCACGCCTATCTCGCAAACACTTTCGGTATCTAGTCTAAGTACTTGTTGATGAGCTACCATAATGCGACTTTTTTGGCTGGATTTTCGTCCTTTTTCTTTGATGATAAGCTCGGTTTTAGCGCCTCTATCTTTTAGAAGTTCAAGTATCTCATCACCAACGTCATCATCACCGACAACACTTATAACGCCTACTTCGCTGCCAAGAGTTTTCAAATTTGAAACAACATTTCCTAAACCCCCCAAGCGTTTAGTTTCGTTTTTGATATTTACTACTTGCACGGGAGCTTCTGGGGAGATTCTATCGCAACTTCCCCACACGTAATGATCTATCATCAGATCTCCCACTACTAAAACATTAACCATTTAATTCTTCCTTAAAAATACGCCTAATCTCCGGCAAATAATCCTTAATTCCATCTTCTAAACTCCATTTTGGCTCATATTTTAATCCATTTTTTGTAGTAGCGATATTTGCTTGGGTATGAAACTGATACTGAGCAGTATAGGGATTTTTTATATATTCGTTTCCTAAATTTACACCGATTTCACGCTGTAAAATATCGGCGATATCTTGAAAACTCCTAGGATTTGCCGTTCCTACATTATAAATTCCGCTTATACCATTTATGGCTAGTTTATTTGCATTTATAACATCTTTTATATAAACAAAATCTCTTAAAATTTTATCACTACCTTCAAATAATTTTGGAGTTTTACCACTTAAAATTTGAAGTCCGAACTGCAAAACCATAGATGCGGTTTTGTTTTTGAAAAATTCACCTCCGCCATATACGTTAAAATACCTAAGTCCAACGATATGAGTTTTGAACTTAGCATAAAACTCTTTAGCTAGCTCATCCATCATCAATTTAGAGAAGCCATAAACATTTCCGGGATTTTCAAAACGTCCGACGGTTTGAGGACTTGGAGCATTACCGTATGTGGCGCCGCTGCTTGCGTATATCATTTTTGAACTGCAGTTTTTAGCTATTTCTAATAGATCTTTGAACGAGTTTAAATTTATTTTTATTATCTCGTCTTGTTCGCTCACGGTAGTATCTGAGACGGCTGCTTCGTGAAATATAACATCTGGGTTAAAACTCTCTATCTGTTTTAAAGTATCTTTAGAGCAGATATCGCCGCAGTAAATCTCGCCTTTGAAGCCGATTAAATTCTTAAAATGCCCAAAGCTTTTTAAATTTCCATTGCTAAAAACTTCATTACTTCTAAATTTATCCACAACCAAAACTTCATTATCATTCATAAAATATTTGGCTAAATTTGAACCGATAAATCCGGCTCCTCCGGTTACTACTATTTTCATATACATTCCTTAAATACTAACTTATACACGTCTAAAGCAGTTTTTAGGCTGCTAGTTTCACCGATTAAATAACAATTATTAATGCCTGCGGAGTTTGCGGCTAACATATCGCTATTTTTATCACCTATCATAATTGAGTTTTTTAAATTTATGTCGAATTCGCTCAAAGCCTTTAAAATCATACCTGGCTTTGGCTTTCTGCAATCGCAGTTCTCTTCTGGAGAATGAGGACAATAATATACTTTTTTTATATAAATATCCTCTTTTTTAAATTCATCAAGCATAAATTTAGTTAAATTTAAAAAATCATCACTAGTGTAATATCCTCTTCCTATGCCAGATTGATTTGTAACTATAAATAGCGCAAAACCGAGCTTCAAAAATCCGCGCAAAGCTTCAAAAATACCATCACAAAACTCAAAATCATCTATTTTGCTAACATATCCTAAGTCTTTGTTTATAACTCCGTCTCTATCTAAAAAAACCGCTTTTATTTTTTTCATAAAGTGCATTTTACACGATTTTACATTAAATTTTTATGATTTATTTTAAATACGATACTCTTGTTTATTATTGATTATATTATCGGGTTTATAATTTCAAATACTAAATTTTTATTTAAGGAGAAAAATTATGAAAAAAATTTTAGCTATACTAGCAATAGGCTTAGGAACTACCTCTATTTTTGCGGCTGATGGTGCTACTATATTTAACAAATGTAAGGCCTGTCATGGTCAAAAAGCTGAGAAAAGCTATCTAAACAAAGTTCCTGTACTTACCACAGTAGATGCTGCTGAGAGACTCGCTCTTATGAAAGAGTATAAAGCAGGCACTGTAAATGATGGTAAAGGTAAATTTGGAATGGGCGGTGTCATGAAAGGTCAAATGGCTACTTTAAGCGAAGCTGATATGGCTGCGGTAAATGACTACATTTCAACATTAAAATAATTCAAAATAGCAGGATAATCCTGCTATTTCTTTTAAATTTAATTAAATCTAAAAACTAATTTTTAAAATTTAAAACCTAAATTTGCTAAAATATTAAAATTATACTGATCTTTAGCAATCTCGTTTATAAGGTCAAAACGCATAAAAAATGAGTTAGTATAATCAAACTGCGAACTAAATCCTAAATATACAAGATCTCTATTTAAAGCATATCTTTGAGTAAAAGTTTGATTTTGAAAATCTCTAAATTTAACTCTATTTTTCAGATCCTTACCGCTCAATCTATACTCATAAATAACAAATCCAGAAAGCTTAGTATTAACATCAAATTTATCCAAATCGTACGATAGATTAATTCCGGCGGTAATAGACGTGCTATCATGTCTGATTTTGTCATAAGATTTCGCAAATACATTTCCGCTCTCGTTAAAAGAGTCTTGAAAAATATAACTATAGCTAAAATACGAAAGCGGAGTTATGGTAAATGAGTTTATTTTTAAATCTTTTGCCAAACCAAATTCGGCCGAAGCTAAAAAGTTATTATAACTACCGCTTAAAATCTCGCTGCTACCCAACAATCCTCTTTGCATAGTATTGCGCCCAAATCCTAAACTAGCTCCACTTAAGACTTTTACGCTATCTAAATCCAAAATATAATTTGAGCCGAAATTAACATATTTGCTCTTAGAATTCGAATCTTCAAAATTTAACTTAGATTCCAAATAACTAGTATTAAAAGTTAACTGCGAATTATCGCTTGGTTTTGCCCCTATAGTAAAGTTAAGACCATATGATTTACCGCTATAATTATCTCCGTTAATCTTCTTATAACTAGGACTCATATACCAAATATAGCGCTTTTCATCATATGAATTTATGCCAAGATCAATAGCTATATCCGAGGCTAAAGAGGCTAACAAAATCGGTTCGGTTTCAAAATTACGAGCTAAACTTAAACCTTGAGAAGTAGGATTTAACGCAAAAAGCATACTGTTTTGATTAAATTGATGATGTCCGTTAACTATTTGAGCCGTGTTACTCATATAATCTATAGACTCCATAGTTTTTAAAGCCTTATCAAAGTTTTTTGAATCCGCATTATCTAAAAAAGCAAAATAATCCTTATAGCGTTTATCTAAATTTGCCATAGAACGAATTTCTCTTAAAGCAGCACCGATATCGCTATTTGGTCTATTATAAGCATCTGGTTTTACGGTAGGAGTTACAATTAAATTATTATTTGAATCCGGATTTTTATCTTGATTTTGATCCGGTTTATTTACTTCATCTTGCGTCGGACCAGAAATATTATCTTCTTTATCAGACGGTTTTGGAGCCGGCTCTATAGGATGAACAGGATTACTCGGATTTGGATCTTTATCAGGCTCAGGCAAAATCGGATCTGGATTTTGATCTGGTTTTTGATCTGCGGCATTATCTTTATCTTGCTCATTTATATCTAGTTGTGGAAGATCTGGTTTATTTATAGAAGTTTTATCTTCATCTAAAACCGCTATGAAATTTATAGCGTTATTACCGACAACCGCAACATTTGAAAAATCGTTTAAATGCGCTTTTAATCCGCCTAAATCGATACTAACATAACTACCGCTAGTATAAAAAGCAGGTAGAGGTATATATTCAAGTTTTCCTTGTATATTATAATTGGCAGCAATTAGCTTTGAGTTTTTCTTGTCTCCGAAATCCAGCTGCAAAGTGCCAGCACTACTTTGTTCATAAGTTCCATTGACTGTTAAATCGCTTAAATCTTGATTTCCCGGTCTTACTATACCATCGTTATATAAATTCCTATCGATTACTCCATCGCCGCTAAGACTAGCTGTATTTTCTACATATACATTGCTTGATATAAATCCTCCGCTTTGGTCGGCTCTTTTAGAGATATTTAAGCCACCTTGTCTAACGATAGTTGCACCTAAATAGCTATTTTCTCCGGTTAATTTCAATACTCCGTTTCCGTTTTTAATAAATCCAACATTTAAATCTGCAAGCCCTATAGGTAAATTTAAAGCGCCGGCGTTGTGAGTTGAACTATCCCATTTTCTTTGCGAGATATCATTGCTAAATTCTGCATCCATTCCTTTAGTATCTAATTTATAATACACGGCGCTGGATTCTTGTTTGTAATTTTGAACGATATCACTATGACTTAAACGATTTGCATCAAGAACGGATAATCCACCCATTGCCTTTTTAACATCCAAAATTCCCTGCCCAAACATATCTTCTTTTTTTATCTCCCATACTGCGGCGTATCCACCATCAACTAATACATGAGATGACAAAGTAGGATATTTGATATTATTAAGTTGCGATAATCCCGCAACTAACGCTCTGTCATAACCAGCACTCATCAAATCAATGTTGATTTGATCTTTATCGATACTTCCGTCATCTTTTCTTGGTATAGGGTTATCTATATAAAATATAGCATAATAATTTCTTTTAGTGTCAAAATACGGACTATTTCTATCGCTATCAAGACCGTTAGTCTCTTTTATGACGACTTTTGGGGCTTGGTAGTCTCTATTTGCCGTGCTTAATAACACATCGGCTATCTCTTTACCGTTTAGAAATGGAAATTTTTGGGCAACCAAAGCCGCTGCACCGCTTACCATAGGAGCAGCCATTGAAGTTCCGCTTTTTTTGGTATAAAGATTTCTATCGACTCTACCAAAAGAAGGTCGTATCATATATGGAGAATTTACGTTATTGATATTCGTTCCTGGTGCAACCAAAGAGTAATTTTGCGTTCCTTTTAGTCCGTTGCTAAATTCCGGAGATCCTTTAGAGTTTATAATAATCTTTCCGTTGCTATCTTTTGATATATTAGCACTATCTAAAGCACCGACTACTAACCACGAACGAAAAGACTCATCGTAATAAGGAAGCGTACCAAAAAGACCGGGAGAAACAATCCCCTCATTTCCGGCAGCAAAAACAACTAAGGTGTTTTTATCCCTTGATAATCTTGATAGATTTTCAGATGGTTTTGAATTACCATAAGCTTGACGAATAAAAAAATTAGCATCCCTAGAGCTTAGCGATTTCACGTAATAAGTACTTCCTTGCATACTTACTATCGGATACATATTTGCATTCCAGCTGTTGTTTATAACGCTAACATCTTTATCGACAAAAAAGTCATATATATTTGGAGGAGTTAGAGTACCTATGTTATTATGACCCGTTATCTGCGCAGCATAAATACTAGCATCATAGGCTACTCCGTAAGGATTTGAAGCATTTATATACTTTCCTGCCATAATTCCAGCCACGTGACTACCGTGAGTATCGATAGTAAAATCAGGCGTATAAGCCCCATACTTATCTTTTGAGTAAATTTGTTCAATCAACTTACCAGATAAGCTAGGGTGATCGCTTCTAACAGCGCCATCTATAATGCCTACTTTTATACCGCTACCAGTAATCCCGTCATCATAAGCGCTTTGTGCATTTATAAGCTCAAGATCGCTTACGGCACAAACTTGCAACACAGATGCTGCAACTATACATATACACCTTTTCATTAATATTTTTATAATCCTTTTAAATAATTTTATATCTACTAAATTCTAATTATTAAAATTTAATAATATATAAATATCTAAATCTTATTTATTATACTATTGTATAAATTTATTCTAAATTTAATACAAATTTATTTTTATAAATTAACATATTGAATTTATCATTAATCCAAAATTTAGTCTTTTATTATTATAATTACCGATATTTTGTAATTAAAGGATATTAAATGAAAAATTTTTTACTAGTTTTAGCGTGTGGTGCATTTGCGTGTAGTGCATTTGCAGCTGATGGTGCAACAATATATAAAAAATGTGCAACATGTCATGGTCTAAAAGCTGAAAAAAAATATTTAAATAAAGTTCCGGTATTGACTGAAGTTGATGCAGCTACTAGACTTGCTGATATGAAAGAGTATAAAGCAGGTACTCTAAATGCAGGCAAAGGCAAATTCGGAATGGGCGGCATAATGAAAGGTCAAATGGCTACTTTAAGCGAAGAAGATATGGCGGCGGTAAATGACTATATCTCAACTCTAAAATAAGTCTTAATCAGGCGGACGATAGCCGTCCGCTTCTTTTTTCTTTATCAGTTCATTTCGTCTTTTTTCCATATTATAAGCATCATTTAACGTATCTTCGCTATCATATTTTGTACCGTCTAAAAATTTAGCGTAATCATCAAATTGTCTATTTTTTATCCCCCAAAGCAATCCAAAAAGAGCAAGCGCTCCAAGCAAAGTAGAAATCCCAAGCATAATGGCTATTATCATTCCCATATTTATCCTTTAAATTTAATTCTTATTTTAGCAGAATTTAAAACGACAATGATAGAGCTAAAAGACATAGATAAAGCCGCAAACAAAGGTATAATAAAACCGGCCATAGCAAGAGGAATGGTAATAGCATTGTAAAACAGGGAAAATCCAAGATTTTGCTTTACTGTTTTAAATGTAAATTTAGAAATATCAAGAGCATCTTTCAAGCTTTTTAAGCTATCATTTAGAAGTACGACATCACTTTTTTCAACACTGATTTGCGCTCCGCCTCCAAGGCAAATCCCTACTTTAGCACTACTTAAAGCTACAGCATCATTTATACCGTCGCCAACCATCACGACTTGCATATTATTGTTCAATTCTTTGATAATACGTGACTTTTCAATAGGAGTCGTTTCTGCGTAAAACTCGCTTATGCCAAGTTCATTTGCGACTTTGTTAGCTACGCTTTTTTTATCTCCAGTTAACATCACTACTTTATATCCGGATTTTATAAGATCATTTACCACGATTTTTGCATCGTCTCTTAATTCATCGGCAAGCTCAAAAGAGGCAGCTACTTTACCGTCTATAGCAAAATAATAACTCAAACTTTCACTCTCAAACTCCCCAAATCCTAATTCTCGCATAAACTCACTGCTCCCTCCGGCTAAAGATATATTTTTAAATTTAGCCTTTACTCCACGCGCTAATATATTTTTCACATCGCTAAGCTGATAAATACTACCGTCTAAACTATTTTTTAAAGCAACGCTAACAGGATGAGTAGAAACATTTAAAAGCGAATACAAAAGATTTTGATCAAATTCGGTAAATTTAGTAGCTTTTATCAAATTTAACTTTGCCTTTGAAAGCGTTCCTGTTTTATCAAATACCACGCATTCGCACTTTGCCAAACTCTCCAGAATTCTAGCTTCTTTAAAAACGATACCTTTTTTCAGTCCTACTCCTAAACCAATCAAAGTAGCAACAGGAGTAGCGAGACTAAGAGCGCACGGACAAGCTATTATGATGACGCTAACAGCTACAACAACGGCATTTGGAATACTTCCAAAATAAATATACCAAAATAAAAAAGTAGCAAATCCAAGCGCTAATATCGCAAATGAGAATCTAGCCGAAATTTGATTTGCCAACTCCTCTATGCGCGGTTTTTTGAAACTAGCTTTTTCAAGTAGAGCTATTATCTTGCTTAACACCGAGCTTTCAAAACTTTTAGATGTCCTATACTCGACACTTCCATCCACGCATATGACGCCGCTTGTTATATTGTCTCCGGTTTTTAACAGTATAGGCGCACTCTCGCCGCTAAGACTAGAATAATCAAAACTCCCAACTCCGTTTAAAATCTCGCCGTCTATTTGAACTCTCTCGCCCGGGCGAACCATTACAATATCGCCCTCTTTTACCTCATTGACATCTTTTAGCTCGAAATCATTACCATTTTTTACATAAATTTCAGAAACTAGCATAGAGCTTAGACTATCTAAATTATCAATTGAACGCTTTTTACTAACAATTTCTAAAAATTTCCCTATAAAAACAAAAGTTATTATCATAGCTACTGAGTCAAAATATACCTCGCCTTGCCTAAAAAGCATAGCATAAACGGAGTAAAAATATGCTATGGATGCGCCTGCTGCGACACTTAGATCCATAGAGGCACTTCTGTTTTTCAAACTCATCCACGCTGAGCGGTAAAACTCACTTCCGGTATAAAATAAAACAGGACTTGCTAAAACAAACTCGGCAAAATGCAAAATATCTTTCACATCTTGACTCATTCCGCTAAAATATCCACCGTACAAAGCGATAGCAACCCACATTATATTCATCGTACAAAATAGACCGACAAGCATTTTTGCGTAAAATTCTCTACGCTTCGTGCTAGCTCTTAGCTCTGCTTTATTTGGATCGTATGGGATCGGATTATATCCTATGGCTCTTATTTTATTTAGAATTTCAGTAAGTTTTACTGTATTGTCATCCCATTTTATATGAGCTTTATTTGTAGCCGAGTTTAACTCTGCTTCTATGATACCATCGGTATGAGCTAAGACTTTTTCATTTAGCCAGATACAAGCAGAGCAGTGAATTCCCTCTATAATAAGATAAATTTCACAAAATCCACCATCGCTTTTAACATAATTTTTATAAAAACTTTTGCACGGTTCTTCGCTTAAAGTCTGGTTTGAAGCTTTTATGTGTTTTTCTCTACCAAGTCTCTCGTAAAACTCGCCAAGACCGTTTGAGTTTAAAAACGAATATACGTTTTTGCAGCCATTACAACAAAACTCGCACCCATCATTATCTTTTATCGCTCCGCTATCATCAAACTCGCCTTTACAATGCAAACAGACAAAATTACCCATAAAAGTCCATATTTTAAATTTGTTTTGATTATATAAAAATATTGCTTAATATATATAATTTGTTCTATTTTTGTCACAAATAAATTTAAAAAAGAAAGTTTTAAGGCTAAAAATCGGTATAAAATAATGCATAAATTTATGTGAATCTAATATTTGTCATCGCTTTATCTTTTTATGTCTTTTAAAAAATAACTAAAATATAAATTTATATGAAATAAAGTTTAAATTTACTTTAATTACGCATTATAAATAGCAAAACAAAAAAAGGAGAGTTTGCGAGAAGGATCATTTTTGGTTTGGTCGCTTTAGCCATAGTGGCTATGGCTGGGAACAATTAAGACGGGTTTAGGCGTATAGAAGCGGAGACTACACAAAGGCTGCAAAGCTATATCAAAAGTCTTGCGACTCCAGAGATACTGGTGGTTGCTTTGGTCTTGGATTTTTGTATGAAAACGGTAAAGGCGTGAAACAAAATAGATCAAAAGCAAAAGAGCTATACGGTAAGACTGTGATATGGGAGCGCAACTTGGCTGTGAAAATTACGCTGATTTAAATAGCAAAGGCTACTAGATAAAAGCGAAGCGGTAGTATGATACCGCTTTTGAATGATATAAATTTATCTTTTAGAGTGTTTATAAGTCGTAAAAAACTAGGCTTGAAAGCACTAGTATAAAAGTGCTTACTATAAAAGTCGGTTTATAGCCAAAACTTTTTCTTTGAATTTTGGAGAGAATTTATATCCTTACGCCGCAATCGATCATCCTATACTCTTTATCATTTTGCTCACATAAATACCAGCAAATACTAGTAATTCCTATATCAAAGGTCGGTATTTTCATATCGAATTCCTTTTTTATCTAATCATAATTAATAAAAAATATTTTACAAGAAAAATACTTAATTTATAAACGCTTGTAAAATTTAAATTGCACTGATGATCTTGACAAGTTTATAATTTTTGTATAAAATCCCAGTATTAAAACTACATAATTACTATTCATTGTGACTGCATATTATCACAAATTTAAAGAGGTTTAATGGAAAATAAAGATAATGCCCAATCCCACCAAAGTTCGTCGGGTGCAAAAAAACAGCACACTCGTACACACATTCCAGTTGATGGATATAAAATTGAAGAATTAAGACAACTTGATCTTGATAGCTTAGTAGCCATAGCAAATGAAGTCGGCGTTGAAAATCCACGAGAATTTAGACGCCAAGAGCTTGTTTTTGAAATTTTAAAGGCTCAAACAAAGCAAGGCGGTTTTATATTATTTACAGGAATTTTAGAAATAGTAGGTGACGGATACGGATTTTTAAGAGCTACTGATGCGAATTTAAGCGATTCGGCAAACGATACATACGTAAGCCAAAGCCAGATTAAAAAATTCGCTCTTAGAGTAGGAGATATCATTACCGGACAAGTAAGAGAACCAAGAGAGCAAGAGAAATATTACGCTTTATTAAAAATAGAAGCGATAAATTACAAATCCATAGCAGAAGCAAAAGAAAGACCACTTTTTGACAATCTAACTCCGCTTTTTCCAAATGAAAAAATAAAACTCGAATATGACCCTATGAAACTAACAGGGCGTGTTTTGGATCTATTTACTCCTATTGGGAAAGGTCAAAGAGGTCTTATAGTAGCTCCTCCGAGAACAGGTAAAACAGAGCTTATGAAAGAGCTTGCTCACGGTATAACAAGAAATCATCCCGAGATGGAACTAATAGTTCTTCTTATAGATGAGCGTCCAGAAGAGGTTACCGATATGCAACGCTCAGTAAAAGGAGAGGTATTTAGCTCTACTTTTGACCTGCCGGCTATAAATCACGTAAGAGTTGCCGAGCTAGTCATAGAAAAGGCAAAACGTTCAGTAGAGATGGGGAAAAACGTGGTTATACTTCTTGATAGCATAACTCGTCTTGCGCGTGCTTATAATACGGTCACTCCTAGTAGCGGAAAAGTACTAAGCGGAGGAGTAGATGCAAACGCGCTGCATAAGCCAAAAAGATTTTTTGGAGCAGCAAGAAATATAGAAAACGGTGGAAGCTTAACCATAGTCGCAACAGCCCTTATAGATACCGGCTCACGTATGGATGATGTGATATTTGAAGAGTTTAAAGGTACCGGAAATAGTGAAATAGTGCTTGATAGAACTATCAGCGATAGAAGAATTTATCCGGCTGTAAATATACTTAAATCCGGAACAAGAAAAGATGAACTTCTTCAAGGACCAGATGATCTTGGTAAAATATGGGCTATAAGAAATATTATCGCGACAATGGATGATATAGAAGCACTTAAATTTTTATATTCAAAAATGTTAAAAACGAGAGATAACAAAGAACTTCTTAGTATAATGAACGAATAGGACTAAAATTTGAAAGCTTTAGCACTAAAATACCGTCCAAAAAGCTTTGATGAGCTAATTGGTCAAGATATAGTAGCAAATAGTCTATCTCACGCTCTAAACTCAGGAAGAATAGGACACGCGTACCTATTTTCCGGACTTAGAGGTAGCGGTAAGACAAGTAGCGCTAGAATCTTTGCTAAGGCTCTGCTTTGCGAACAAGGTATTGGATCTCATCCGTGTGAAGTATGTGCAAACTGCGTAATGGCAAATGAGGGGCGACATTTAGATATTATAGAAATGGACGCCGCAAGTCATAGAAAAATCGATGATATAAGAGAGCTTATAGAACATACGAAATACTCTCCTTCAAGTGCTAGATTTAAAATTTTTATCATTGATGAAGTTCATATGCTAACTAGAGAAGCGTTCAATGCTCTGCTAAAAACACTTGAAGAACCGCCTGAATATGTAAAGTTTATATTAGCTACAACAGATCCTTTAAAACTACCTGCCACCATACTATCGCGTACTCAGCATTTCAGATTTAAACCGATATCAAAACATGATATTTTAAAACATCTTGAGTTCATAATGAACAAAGAGGGCATAAAATTTGAGCCAAAAGCACTAGAAATTCTTTCAAGAAGTGGATCCGGAAGCTTGCGAGATACCCTTACTTTGCTTGATCAAGCCATAATATTTTCTCACGAATTCGTGACGCAAAAAGCAGTAGCAGATATGCTCGGTCTGCTTGATCCATCAAAGATAGAAGAAGTTTTATCGATAGTAGCTTCAAGAGATAGAAATGCTCTTTTAAATTTATTAAAAGAGTTAAGCGGGAGTGACGCCGAACTTATAATAGACGAACTTATAATAAATTTAAAAGATAAATTTATAAATCAAAACTCGGAATTTTCGATTCTTATTTTTGAGAGATTTTTCAGAATTTTATCTGAAGCAAAAAGTATGCTAGGATCTGGAAGCGACTCGGAATTTACACTGTATATAGCACTTTTTATGATGCTTGAAGCGTTTAATTTAACAGATATAAATGACGCCATCAATGAAAATTTAGCTCCAAAACCGATATCCATAAGCAACGTTTTGACACCAAAACCAGCCCAAATAATACCTCAAAAACCAGCCCAAAAATCTCCTTATGAGATGTTTGTAGCTGGGATTTATGATAGAGATTATGAGCTTGGAAAGTGCTTTGATGAGTGCATAGAGTTTGTGGATTTTAGTGATAATTCTTTGATTTTAAGTTCAAATGCAAATGGCCAAAATCAAGAGATTTTAAGAAAATCATCTAAAATAATCTTAGAAATTCTTAGAAAAATATTTGGCAAAGACGCCAAAATCCAAATCAAAAAAGCAGATGAGCCAAAAAGCGTCGAAGAAAAAGTAACTAGCGGTATGCAAAAGCTTTTAGCAACGTCTGTAAATTTGGAAGTAAGTAAAAACGATGTAGAACCCACAAATTTAGAAGCAAATTTGCAAAACACACAAACACCAGCAAAAGAGCCAGCTAAAATTAGCTTAGATAATATTAAAAACGATGAAAACTCTGCTTTGAAATCAAATATAAAAGAGCTTTCAAGACTTTTTGGCGAACCTGAGATTATAAAAAATGACTACTAATTATTTTTGTTTGGATATTTAGATTTAATTTTTTTATTTATCAATGCCACTACAAAAATGTAAGTTATAAGAGATAAAATTATAAAGAAATTTCTTACAATCATGTCTCTAAAGTGATATGATAGACATTTAATATACACATAACTAAACCCACCCTCTTCTTCTGCAATCCTTTTTAAAGTATTAGCATCAAATAATTCAGTATAATTCAGTTTATATTTCTTTTCTTTAAAATTATTATGTAATGAATCAGACCACATAAAAATATACATACAAAAACTATAATATCCATCCAAAAATGCACCAGTTGTTGTATAATCTTTAATCGGGCTGGAGTGATCTATAGGAACTATACTACCGAAAGCTGCCTTATGGGCCATTGCGAAATTTTTTTATAATACTCGCCACTAGCATCTTTTTTTAGTTTTGCTCGGTTTTCTTGTAGCTTATTAATTTCATTTTGTAATTCCAATTTATTTAATCTTAGCTCATCAAATGCGATAGACTTCGGATTGATCTTGTTTATTTTTTTATTTATTATTGATAGTTTTAAATTTAAAATATCACTATGAGGTTTGAATTCATTATCCACATAATTTTCTATTTTAAATATAGCAACTTCATCTTTATTTTCTATTTTAAAACCAAATTCATCTTCATCTTTATAAAGAAATTCATCGTTTTTGACAAATTGCAAAACCTTGTTTTCGATCTCATTATAAATATCTGCGAAAGCAAAAGAAATCATGCTAAGCAGATAAAATATTATTTTTTTCATGCTTTTTTCCTTAATGTTTCAATATAATCAGAGATTAAACTCATATCATCAATTGATTTTTTTAGCCATTCTGTACCATATTTTTCTAAAATTTGATTATTTTCACTTATTGAATTTTCATCTATTTTCTCTAGCTCATTAGCAAACTCAGCAAAAATCTCCAAAGTTGCTATATACTCACTACTATCATCAATACTATGTAAATCGTGAAATAATTTTTGATCGCTATAATCTAAATTATATGAACTATGACCCATAAGATCTTTTAATTCATTAATATAAAGTCTGCAAAGCTTCTTGCACAGATGCAATGCAACATCTGAATACTTTTCTATATTGCCTTTTTGAAGAGTTTTTATAGCTATCTGTAATTGTTCTGATAGTGTAAAATAACTACTAGTTTCCATATATTCTCCTTATAAATTATCTCTATAGAAATGATTTCTATAACAGATTGTAAAGATATTATATACTAATTAAACTTATAGAAAAGTTTTCTATAGGAATAATAATGCTAAATTTACCAGAAGTAACAACCGAGCAAGAAAATGAAGAATTTTTTGATTTAGTAGCAAAAAATGTAAAAAGAATAAGACAAAATCTTGGTTTAAGTCAGCTTGAAACTGCTCTTAGTATAGGTCAAGCTTCTAGTGGATTTTATGCCAATATGGAAAACAATGCTCATGGAAAGCACTTTAACTTGCTTCATCTTTTTAAACTTTCTAAACTTTTTGATTGTGATATTTGTGATTTTTTTAAGTAAAAGCAGATAGTCAAATTTAAGCAATTTACTCAAATTTGACTATAAATTTAGCTATGAATTTAGCTTATTCTTTGCATTCATCCCACGCAAGAACCGTAGAGCCGTTTTCGCCTACTACGGCGTCGCCCATTCCCATTATATTATACCCTGCATCAACGTAATGAATTTCACCTGTAACACCGCTAGCAAGGTCACTTAAAAGATACATTCCGCTTTTGCCAACGTCATCTATGCTAACGTTTCTTTTTAACGGTGCGTTGCATTCATTCCATTTAAGTATCATTTTAAAATCGCCTATTCCACTAGCAGCTAATGTTTTTATAGGACCTGCTGATATAGCATTTACTCTGATATTTTTCTTTCCGAGGTCACGCGCAAGGTATCTTACGCTACTCTCAAGAGCCGCTTTTGCAACTCCCATTACATTGTAATGCGGTACAAATTTAGTCCCGCCAAGATAAGTCAAAGTAAGCACGGAACCGCCTTCTTTTAGCACAGGCAGAACAGCCTTAGTAAGGCTTATAAGCGAATACACACTAGTACCCATAGCCACGTCAAAGGCTTCTTTCGTAGTATCTATAAACTCGCCTTCTAAGGCTTCTTTAGGAGCGTAAGCAACAGCATGAACGATAAAATCGATACCCTCAAAATCAGCTTTTATCTTACTTGCTAATGAGTCTAAATGCTCTTTATTGTTTACATCAAGCTCATATACAAGTGAACTTCCAAGCTCAGCTGCTATTGGTTCCACGCGCTTTTTGATAGCATCGCTTACGAAAGTAAAAGCTAGAGACGCACCTTGCTCTTTACACTGTTTTGCTATACCGTAAGCTATGCTCATTTTATTTGCTACACCGACTATAAGTCCTTTTTTGCCGTTCATTACCACTGTTTTTTCCTTTTTATTTAAGCTTTTATCAAATTTATAAAGTTTTTTACGTCCCAGCTTGCAGTTCCTACCAAAACTCCGTTACAGTTTTTTATAGCTTTTATATCGCATATGTTTTTCTCATTTACGCTTCCACCATAAAGCAGCGGCGCAGTTGTTTTTGTAGATATAAAATCCAAAATATCTGTTATAACAACAGAATTAGCACTTTTTCCAGTGCCGATAGCCCAAATAGGCTCATAAGCTATAACTAAATTTTCGTATTCTAAGTCGATATTTTCAAGCTGCTCTGTTAAAAACTCTTTTGTACTCCCGTTCATATGAGTTATATCATCTTCGCCTATGCAGTAGATAACGTCCCATCCTTTTTGCTTCGCAAAATCAAATTTAGCCTTTAAAAACGGCTCGTCTTCGCCCAAAGTTCTTCTCTCACTATGTCCTATTAAAACAGTAGTGATACCAAACTCATCAAACATCGCTGCACCGATCTCTCCGGTAAATGAGCCGTTATCGCACGGATAGAAGTTCTGCGCGCCTTGAACAAATTTAAACTTAGCTTCTAAAAATGCGCTTGAAGGCGGAAAAACTATCACATTTTCACCGCTCATCTTATTATCAAGCTCTTTTGCATACTCCAAAAAACCGCCTCTTGTGTGATTACATTTTAAATTTGCCGCGTATATCATTTATAACCCTTTAATGCTTACTTTTAAATTTAGTAAGAATAGATATATTATTATCATATATTATTAAACAATCCTTTATTTGTGTATGCAACTGCTTTGTGCTACGATAAAATCTCACGATTCAGCTTTGAGCAACACTTTAACGCCAGGAAGTTCTTTGCCTTCTATAAGCTCCAAACTAGCTCCTCCGCCAGTCGAGATAAACGTCATCTCATCAGCGTCTCCGGCGCGCTCTACAACATCGGCAGTATCGCCGCCGCCAACTACTGTAGTAGCAAAACTCTCTGCAATCGCGTGGCTCATTTTTATGCTACCTTTACTAAATTTATCCATCTCAAACACACCCATAGGTCCATTCCACCATATAGTTTGAGCATCGCTCAAAACTTCGCGAAATAATCTAACGCTAGCAGGACCTATATCAAGCCCCATCCATCCGGTTGGAATTTCTTGAGTAGAGACGTATTTTATAGCTGATTCGGCGCTAAATGTTTGAGCTGCGACCACATCTACCGGTAAGTAAATTTTAACGCCTAGCTCGCGTCCTTTTTTAAGGATATTTGTAGCTTCTTCTATAAGATCTTCTTCAAGGAGCGAATTTCCGATATTTTCACCGATTGCTTTTAAAAAAGTAAATGCCATACCACCTCCTATGATGAGTTTATCGACTCTAGGAAGTAAATTTGTAAGTGCTTGAAGCTTGCCACTGACCTTACTTCCTCCAACAACAGCTACAAAAGGTCTAATAGGTCTTTTTATCAAATTTCTGGCAAATTCTATCTCTTTAATCAGTAAAAATCCAGCCCCTCTATGCTCTTCATCATAAAATTTAGTTATAGCATGCACTGAAGAGTGCGCTCTATGACAAACTCCAAATGCGTCATTTACATAGTAATTTGCATACTCACTAAGCTCTTTTGCTAAAGCTACGTCGTCTTTTGTTTCACCTTTTTCAAAACGAATATTTTCTAGTAAAAGTACTTCACCTTGCTTTAAAGCTGCTACTTTTGTTTTTGCATCGTTTCCAACAACATCATTAGCAAATATTATCTCGCGATCAATAAGTCTGCTAAGTCTCTTTGCTACGGGAAGCAAAGAAAACTTCTCTTCATAACCGTTTTTAGGACGACCCAGATGGCTTGCAAGTATAACCGAGCAACCTTGATCTAAAATGTATCTGATAGTAGGAATAGCCGAGCGAATCCTTCTATCATCCGTGATATTATAAAACTCATCCATAGGAGTATTAAAATCGCATCTTACGAAAACCTTGCTGCCGCTTTTAAAATTTATATCTTTTATGGAAATTATTTCGCTCATATCATCTCTCGCTTATAAATTTAGCCATCTCTATAAGTCTTGAAGTATAACCCCACTCATTGTCATACCACGCCATGATTTTTATCATATCGCCGCAAATTACTTGAGTAAGATCCGCTGCAACTATACTTGAGTAGCTTGAAGAGTTAAAATCACTGCTAACTCTCTCATCAAAATCAACAGCCATAATGCCCTTTAAGCTTGTCTTACTAGCATTTATAAAAGCTTCGTTAAGCTCTTCCTTACTAACGCTTTTACCCAAAACCGCAGTAAGATCAACCATAGAAACATTTGGTACGGGAACTCTAACGCTTTGTCCGTGAAGTTTGCCATTTAAACTCGGCATAACAAGTTTCATAGCTTTTGCCGCGCCTGTGCTAGTAGGGATTATATTTTGCGCGGCTGCTCTGCTGCGACGAAAATCACGGCACTTTACATCTACCAAACTTTGACCGTTCGTATAAGCATGAATTGTAGTCATAAGACCTTTTTGGATACCGTATAAATCTTCCAAAACTCTAGTAACCGGACCCAAACAATTTGTCGTACAGCTAGCGTTTGATATTATTTTTTCACCTTTATAAGTATTTGAATTTACACCCAAAACAAAAGTAGGAGTATCATCTTTTGCAGGTGCACTCATAACTACTTTTTTAGCACCTTGTTTTAAATAAGCTTCGCATTTTTCAGTGGTTAAAAACTTTCCGGTACATTCTAAAACTACATCTATACCGTTTAGATCAAGTTCTCCTATATCTCTAGTAGAATAAACTCTTATTTTTTTGCCTTCTACTTCGATATAATCATCGTTTATAACATTTACTTCTTTATCAAACTCACCATGAACGGTATCGTATTTTAGCAGATATCTAGTCATATTTCGCTCTGCCGTATCATTTATAATAGCAAGTTCATACTCAGAACTGTTCAAAATAATTCTTGCAGCACATCTACCGATTCTTCCAAAACCATTGATTGCAATTTTAAGTGCCATTTTATTCCTTTTTTGGGTATAATTAGACTTAATTTTACTAAAAAAAAGGTTAAAAAAAATTGAATATTGCAATTTTTGGCGGAAGTTTTGACCCGCCGCATAATGCTCATGACGCCATAGTAAAAGCTGCTCTTTTAAATTTGAAAATAGATAAATTAATAATCATACCAACATATCTAAATCCATTCAAAACAGAATTCGGCGCAGACCCTAAAAAACGCCTTGTTTGGTGTGAAGCCCTTTGGCAAAATTTAGATAAAGTTGAAATAAGTAAATTTGAGATAGAGCAAAACAGAGCCGTGCCTAGTTTAGAGAGTGTGTTGCATTTTAAAAAAATTTATAATCCGGATATTTTCTATCTCATTATCGGTGCGGATCAACTTATAAATTTAGAAAAATGGTATAAATTCAAAGTACTAAAAAAGCTAGTGAATTTCGTAGTAGCTTCAAGAGACGATATCGAAATTCCTTCAAATTTGCAAAAACTAAATATAAATGTTAAAATCTCATCAACAAAAGTTAGAAATGAGCTTGACTTCTGCCAGGTTCCTAAAGCCGTACTTGAAGATGTTATTAAATTTTACAAGGAAAAAAATGCAAGATAGAATAGAAAAAATTACAAGATTACTTGATGAAAAAAAAGCGGAAAATATTGAAATTATAGATATGCAAAACAAAGATTATCTAGCTAAATTCGTCATCATAGCCACAACTCTTACGGGACGCCATGCTTACGCGCTTTTAGACGATTTAAAAACGGAGTTAAAACCTATCGGAGAAGAGTTTTTAGGTGTTGAGAGCAGCGATGATTGGACCGTGATAGATCTAGGAGATATCATGATACATCTTATGAGTGAAACTTATAGAACTAAATACAACATTGAAGAGTTTTTAAAAGAGTTAAAAAAATAGAAATTTGGGTAAAATACCCAAATCATCCAAAGAATTTCGATAAAATATATCCTATAAATATAAGCCAAATAAATAATACGGAAGCAAGAATAAACGGAAGTTTGCCACTATTTTTAAGCGCATTTTTCGTGATAGTAAGACCAAGAGCACCCATAGCAGCACACAACATAAATGTATCGGCTGTATTTATATAAACAGAGGCAAACTCTCTAGGAAAAAACGGAAGCGAACCGACTACTAAAGCTACTAAAAACCAGACTGCAAAATATGGAAAAGAGCTTTTTAAACTACTTTTTCTTTTATCTCCTATGAAAAATGCACTAAAAATAGACAAAAATATAAGAAAAGGAACCAACATCAAAACCCTTAACATCTTCACTATAACAGCGTTATCAGATGCCAAACTTCCTATAGCATTTCCAGCTGCTACTGCGTGTGCTACTTCATGCAAGCTAACTCCGCTCATAAATCCGGCTTGCACTTCGCTAAGTCCGCTAAAACCAAAACCATAAATTAAAGGATATAAAAACATTCCCAAACTACCAAATACAACAACAGTGCAAACAGCTACTCCAACACGGTTTGCACCGCCTTTTGCTATACTTTCGGTAGCTAAAACAGCTGCTGCTCCGCATATACTTGATCCAGAGCTAATGAGAACTGCTGATTTTTTATCTAATCCGAGCTTTATGCCGACAAAATAACCTATCAAAAATGTACTAAAAACCACAATCGCAGCCGAAACGATTCCTCCGATACCGATGCTAAGTGCATCATTAAGAGTTATTCTAAATCCATACAAAATAACCCCGAGACGCAAAATCTGCTTTGTACAAATAGACAAAACTCCGCTTTTTCTCACAAGAGTAACAAGTGAATGAGCCATATTCCCAAAAAATGTACCCAAAACTACAGCTATAATAAGCGCAGATATACCAAATTTAGTAAAAAAACTTGTACTAGCTAAAATATAAGCAAAACTACTAAGCAAACAGATAAATATCCACGCTTGAATACGTCTTTTTTGATAAATTTTTTTATGATGTGTCATATATCTTCCTTTTTTATCGCAATTATACCTAAATACCTTTTGATATAAAAAATATATTTTTTATGTTATAATGATATATTTCTTATATAAGGATATCTCATGACTATAAAACAAATAGAGCATTTTCTGAAGCTTTATGAGCTAAATAATGTTAGTCTTGCCGCAAAGGAATTTGATATATCTCAATCTGCTCTTTCAAACTCGTTAAAAGAGCTTGAAAACTCGTTAAATGGAAATTTATTTGATAGAATAGGAAAAAATCTTATAATAAATCAAAAAGGAAAGGCTTTTTATGAACAAATTTTACCCGTATATTTAAATTTAAAAAATATAGAAATCAAAATGCGTTATAACGGACTTTTAAATTTAAACCTATTATCTAGTCAAAATATCGGAAACTATCTTTTGCCAACTGTTTTGAATGATCTTTTAGGCAAATTTAATATGACTCTTAGCATAAAAAATACGGCTAAAATAGTAGATAATATACTAAATCACAAATGCGATCTTGGTTTTATAGAGAGCAATATTCACAATAAAAATATATCTAAATTAAAGATTTGCGAAGATGAATTAATAGTAGTTTGCGCAGATAAAAACTATCAAAATAAAGAGTGCTATATAGATGAAATATCAGATAAAAAATGGATTTTAAGAGAAGACGGGTCGGCACTAGACAGACATTTTTAACAAAAATTACAAACGGAGTCAATATAAATATAGCCTTAGAGCTTAACTCCACTGAATCTATCAAAAAATGTTTAGAAAAAAGTGAGTTTTTTAGCGTTTTGCCGAGATTTTGCATCCCAAAAACGCTATATCTGTAAAACGCTTTTTAAAATCGAACTACTTTTAGCTTAAAATCGAACTACTTTTTTAAAAAACAAAAAAATAGTTCGATTTTAAACGCAAATTAATACCTATCTACACACATAAACCACACATAAGATCTCTTAAAACATACCTAGCTTTAATACTGTACTTATTGCTAAACGCATTATATTTTATTCTATAAAAACTAATTGTTTATTTTATTAAAAATATTTTTTATATTTCAATAATTTTAAGTGTTATTTAAGTAAATATATATTATAATTCCATTACAAAACAAAAAAAGGGGACGAAATGAAAATAGTAGAAATACCTAAAATAGACCTGGAAGATTTGAACAGTATTTTAATGAAATTAGAGTTAGAAGATTACGAATATGGCGGGACATACGGTTTTCCAGATGTCTGGGATTACATAAGTTTTAACTATGCACGTTATGCAAAAGATGACGAAAGTCTAGAAGAATATGCAGCACGTGAATGGGATGACATATTTGAAGGATACGAAGTAGGAAATGTAGGAAGCATAGCAGATGGCAAAGGAGACTTTGTAGTGGAATTTGAAATAATAGATAATAGCAGTATATTTAAAGAATGGGATGACATAAAAAGAGTAGACGGGATAATATTAAAAGCACTTGTACCTTTAGACCTAATAGAACAATGCGAGAAGGATATGGGCTACAACCCTTTTTCGGAATTTATTTAGATAAAAACTAAAGGTTAAAATCCTAATTGATTCTAACCTTTTTTTAGATATAAGAAGTATTATTAAAAAGGAGACAAAAGATGAGAACAATATTTGTAGCAAACCATAAACCGCCAGTAGAGCTAAAAGACGTGATAATCCCTGAAAATATCTTTCTTTGGGGACAAATACCGAAAGAAGGTGTTATAAAACACCTAGAGCCGTTAACAGCGGAATTAGAAAAAATATACGAAGAAACAAATGAAGAAATAAATTTAGTAATAGCAGGAGAGCCTAGAGCTACTTGCTTTTTAGTTAAAAGATTTGAAAATAAAGAAAATATAACTTGTTGTACGACTTTTTCTATTAGGAAAAGCGTAGATGAAACAATGCCAGATGGCACTACAAAAAAGACAGCTATATTTGAGTTTGCGGGACTTGTACCCTTTGTATAATTTTAGAGAATCTAACAAGTTTGATAAAAAAAGAGAGAAATTAGAGAGCTAAAAAGCTCCCTAATAAAAAATAAATAAAATCGTATTAACACAAAAATTGTCAGCAGCAAACAGAAAAATAAAATCAATATTTTAAAAAATATTTTTAAATATGATATTATTTTTATTAAAAAAATCATTTTAACACAAAATCGTCTGTAGCAATATATCTAATATTTGCATTATATCTGCAAACTTTTAAAATAAACTTAAAAAAGGATTAAAATGATAAAAAAATTAACAGATAAACGGCTATCTGAAATAACAAAAATTCCGTATGGAACTATAGCAAGCTGGAAGAGATCTGATGGTTACACAAAAGATATATATCTTTTCTTTAAAAATTTAGACCCGGAATTCTTAATAGAGAATTTTGGAGCCAAAACTCCTATAATTCCTTTACGGGATAAAGAAGTAGTAGGCGCAATAGGTATTTCGCAAGGCACCCTGTATGGCTGGAAAAATGGGAAGGGGCATAGAAAAAAGCTATATGATTTTATAGCGCAATTTAGCGCAAAAGAGATTTTAGATATCTGTGCAAAAGAAAAAGATAGCATAAATGATAAAACGCTCTCAAAAATAACTAAAATTCCATACCAAACGCTGCAGGGATGGAAAAAATACGAAGATAGACAAGTTTTATATAAACTTTTAAAAAGTTTTACACAAGAGGAGCTATCTTCGTTTTTTAGTTAAAACGGCCTTATTTTCTGCTCTAAAAATGCCTAAAAACCTAACTATAATCTTGCATTAGCATTTAAAGAATTTTATAGGTGTGTATAGTGGATTATAACGCTATTTAAAGGCTTATTAAAGAGCCTTTAAAATCTTTAAAAATTCATAATCAAAAGCTCATTTTTAACACTTCTATATTTACTATTAAGGCTATAATTTACCTTTAACGTTTGCAAGTATTTTGGCTAGATTTTCATGCTCGTTTATGCCAAATCCAGACGTTATTTTATAGCAATTTTCTGCGCCTACATAAGGCGGATCTACGTAAAAAAGAGTATCACTGCTATCATACCCATTAATGAGTTTTTCATAGCTCATATTCTCAATAAAAGCCCTTTTAAGACGCTTTGAATTGGCAAAAAGTCTCTGTGTATGTTTTTAGCACTTTTACTATTGCCTATTGCAAAATTATCACCTTTTGCCCCAAAGCTAGTGGCAAGAAGATAGAAATAAAATGCAGCTTTTTGGATATCGTTTTTTGGCTTTAATTTGCCGTTTTTGATGTCCAAAAACAACTCACGACTTCTAAATAGTAAGTTCATTTCAGCTTGCAAGCTTGCAGGGCGGTTCCTGATTATCCTATGTAGATTGATAAGATCTGAGTTGATATCATTTACAACTTCAATTTTTGAAGGCTCTTTTTGGTAAAAAACCGATAGCGCTCCTCCAAAGACTTCCACATACCGTGTGTGCTCTGGCATAAGCGGTATAACCTCTTTTGCGAGCAAGGCTTTACCGCCAACCCAACCAAATGGCGCTTTAAGCGTAGTTCTTCGCATAATGTTCCTTATAGAATAAATTTTTTTGTTATTTTTTTGCGCGCGGTGCTAAGATTACACCGCGTTTGCTCTGTTTTTCCAGCCATTTAGATATGCAGCGTTTGCAGGATTTTTAGCCACTAAACTCTCGTAGTGCTGAATTTCTAACTTGTCATATTGCAAACTAAATTTATCTTCATCGACTAGGTTTAAAGCAGACAAGGTTTTAATGCCTATAATACCATCAGGCTGGACTCCAGCTAGCTTTTGTGCTAACTTAGCTGCTGTCTTTACCCCTGCATTTACCCCAAAGCAGAATATCTCGTCGGCTATGATCTGGCTTTCTACGCCATTTAGCCTCATTTTATCCCAAAACTCACGCTCGTAAAAATCAAAAACCATTTTTTTTAAAATCTTGTTTTCATATAAAATTTTAGATGCTATTTTTATATCTGCGTTTGTAGAAAGGACGTTTTTTACGATATCCCAGCCGCTCCAGCTAGCGTGTGCTCCCTGGTAAATTCCCATAAAAGTAAAGCCGTTTTCTGTCTTATTTTTGTGTAAAGCGTCATGTGGGTTATTAAACAAAATTTCCATACTTTTTCTAAAATTCGCCATCCCTACCTCCAAATTTATTATTAGTTAAAAGCGCTATTAACTTCTTCTCCCAAGCAACAATAGCGTCCGTTCCAGCCCACGCACTAAGCCCTGCAAGACCTACGCTTATACCTTGCTTTCCAAGGAAATAAAACGCGATTTCGAATCCTATATACCCCACAAACAGAGCTGTTGTGGTATCTAAAATAAGCCCTAAAAAAATACATTTTTTACTCCCGGAGCAGTGATCTAGCTTCTTTTTTTGAAAAACGCTTAGAACTCCGCCGATTATCCCTATAATAAAAACGTATTTATACACTCCCAAATTGTCTAACAATCTCTCTAAAAATTCTCCCATTAAAGCACCTCCATTATAAAATACAATAGCGCAGGGGTTAAGCTAAGCAGCAGTTTTAAAATTTCTTCGTAAAAGTTACTCATTTCATCTCCTTTACGCTTTGCACGCTTAATTCTAGCTCTCTTATATAAGTGTATAAATCCCACGCCATTAAAGCTGCTTCTTGCTCTGTTTTTGCGCTGCGGTTAAAGTCCATTAATGGAATCTGGGCGATAACAGGGATAAAGCTAATTTTTGGCATCTCTAATGGCTTGCTTATTACTATCTCTTTGCTCGTGCAGCCTTGCATAAATAGCGTTAATAGCGTCAATGCAAGTAGAGTTGTTATCCTTAATAATGCGCTCTTTGACCTGTGTAACATACCTAATCTCCTTTTGTTTTTCTTGTTTTAAATTTGCTAAAACTTCTAACCCTTTTTGATAATCACTGCTTAAAATCTCGAGTGTTTTTTCATAGCTCTCGTTTGATAAAGTAGCGGTGTTGAGACTGCTTTTTAAGCTAGTGTTTTCCAGCTCAAGTTTGCTTATAACTGAATTAAAATAAATCAAAAGAGCCACCGTAAGAACTCCTAAAATAGTGTAAATATAGTTCATTTTTTTTACTCTCCTAAGCTGTTATCACAGTGGTTTCTCTCAAGTTTTTTTAGAAAGCAACATAGTTTCTTATCAAAAAAAGTTGCTTTGTTAGCCTTAATGCGCCGCCCGATATGGCTAGATACTGTTTCATCTTGGCTTCCATTCCAAAAGACCACATTAGCCATTTGATCCAAAGCCAATAAAAATCTCATAAATCTAGTTCTTTTTCGCATATCGTTTTCAAATTTTTCAAACAAAAGTTCTTTTTGCATTTTTTACTCCGGTCTGTCTGTATTCCAAATTTGAGTTTGAGCTTGTCCTGCTTTTAGCAAGATTTGCGCAAGTTGTTCTATTTTTAACTCATAAACTTTGTTATTTTTAGCAGTCCAAAGAGTGCTAGTTAGATTCGCACTACTAGCTACGCTTAGCGCCCTTGCTATGCGGTTTTGGCTAGTTTCATCGCCCTGAAAAATTACAGAATCATCAACGTCACCTGAGTCATATAGTTTGCAGTTATTTAGCGTAACTTCTATTCTTTCTACAGCGTTTGCACGATTTGCTTTCCATAACTCATACGCCCTAAATTTTAAAATATCTGCTTTATCCTCACGTTCCTTTTTTACGCCTCTATAGACCCCGTCTATCTCTTTATACTCTAAAATCTCCAGCTCATTGTCGAAACTCTCTTCCACAACCTGCAAATAGCCAAGTACCGCTAGTGTCTATTAGGACCTCTTTGTCCTCTATCTGTTTTGTTTCTAAGTTGTAAATTCTCATTTTTTTCCTTTTTTATTTTTGTTTAGTCTATTTTAAACATATCTAGGTTGCCCACGCCTATACGGACTAGCTCCGCTCTTGTTCTAAATTTATCTGGCAATTTTAATACGCTAAAATTTTGTCCGTTAAAAGCACCATTTTCTATAACTCTAACGTTTTCAAAACTGGCGACGCCGTGAAAAGAGCCGTTAAAGCCATTAAATGCTCCGGACTCTATTCTATCTACATTTTTAAATCTAAACCCTTTATCAACATCAGTTGTGAACATATTTGCGGCGAACGCGTGTGATTTTATAATACCTACATTGCAAAAAGTTACATCAACTTTAGTATTTAAATAAGCCGTATTAAAAAGCGTTTGATTCTATAGTCCCTACATTTCCGAAGCTTAATCTGTAATTTCCCCAGGTTTTATTGTATCCATCTAAGTAAAAAGCAAATTTGCCGATAGTATCTACATCGCCAAATCTTAAGTTAATAATACTGTCATATTCCCTGCGAGAAAACGCATAATCTCCTATATTTTTACAATATGGAAAATATAAAGGTGTACTAAAGTTGTTAAGATAAAACGCATAGTCTCCTATGCTACTTACATACTGCGGTACGAACTTCCCTGAAAAATTCGTGTTGTTTGTGTATGCATTAGCCGGAATATCAATAAAATTGAATATTTTATCGGAAAATAAAGCATCTTGAAATTTCATATTAGCTTATAACCCCCCCCCATTTTATGCAGATTTTGCCATCTATAGGATTTATAAAATACGAGTAAATGTTAGTAGCAGAACTTGCTATAACAAATTCTGGATTTATAACTTTAAAAGCAGAGCTAAACCCGGCAACCGTTGTATATACCATTATAAATCCAGTTTTACCAACATTTTTAAATAACTCCTGGTTCTTAGCACTAAAACTTAGATTAGTCCCAACACCAGCAGGGACTAAAAAGTTATTACCAGCGCTAAAGTCTATCTGCGCACTTTGCACTATAACTGGTCTATCTTTGTTGTATTCTTGCTCGTGATTTATCCCCTCTAGATCCACAAACTTATTACTTACTATGTTATTTACTTTCATATTTTTTCCTTTTTTTTAGCTTATTTCCACACCGTCGATTTTTACAAAAACTTCTGGCTTTCCTCGCGCTCTTTGAGATAGCTCCTTATCTCCTAAGTTATAATAATGGCTATTGCCTTCAGAATCTAAAATTTCATATCCGTTTTTGTCGTCTCCCATTAGTGTATATACCGGATTTAGTACTATTGGAGTTAATGTTTTAAGGGTTTTATCGTACAAAAAATGCGCGTTTTGTGTTCCTGTAAGAACCAAAATAACGTCTTTCCCAGATATAACTTTAGTTGTAGTAAGACTGCTCCCAAAATCATAATCAAATTCCGCTATCTTCTCCGCGTCGCTCGCATACACGCCTAGCTTATTATTATTTAGAGGTAGAAAAAATAGTTTTCCGTCTGTAGCGCCTACGCTAGAGCCTTGCGTCCCACTTGGCTTACTAAACTCTGCTATAACTCCATCTTTGCCATAAATTATAGAATTTGACGTTGGGACGCTTACTACTCCTGTGTTACAAACGTTATAGCGCAAAGATGCGGTGGCTTGATATTCGCAAAGTGCATTAATACCTGTGCTTTCAAATTTAGCATTAATAATCTGCTCAAACTTGTCTATACTATAAACTTTAGTGTTAAAGCTAGAGGTATTGTGCAGATACACTAAATTATTAAGCACATTCATCATTATTTGGGAATTTTGGCTAGAAATTAAAGCGCCCGTGACTAGATTTACAGCGTTAGCATTGTTCTTGTAAGTTATCAAAAAATTATTATATATAGCTTGGACATTATAATGGCTAGGTGTAAGTGGAATCTCTTTTAGTTTGCCACTATTTAAAAACACGCAAGAGGCGGTATCTGTTTTTTTATAAATAGCAGCGTGAGCTCCTACGCGGAACAAAGAGCCAGACGCTATGCCAGAGAGCTGTTCTGCTTTTTTAGTTAAAAAGTTAAAAAATACGTTACTAGAGCCATAAAATATAACTCCGTTATTTAGCATATATATTTTATTACTATTATCGATATTTAGCTTGATACTATATATCTGTTTTAAATTAAAATCATAAATGCAATACTCATTGACCGTGTTAGAGCCGCTTATTACAGGCTTAGTGGTTAGCATAAACCCATTTTTTATATCGCAAAATTTTTCTCCTGTAGCCATTATTGCTATAAGTTTTTGCATAAGAGCTTGGTTAAAGTCATCTTCTAGCTTATTATCCACGCTTATACCTAGCTTATCTCCTTTTGCAAGGACTAAATTTGCCTCCACTATATTTGCATCACCATATTGCATAATAAAATTTTGGCTTATGGGTTCCTCATTTAAGGTTATAGATACCTTTGCTGCATTGCTTTTTTGTTTTATAAAAATATTGCTTATAAAGCGTGTATTTTCAGACGGCTCTAAAACATCAGTTGTAGCGCTTATACTGCCTTTATAAAACTCTTTTATAACCTCCATTTATATCCCTCCTATCATTATTTTTTTGCTAAAAAGTTGCTATTATTTTCTATAAAAACCTTGTTTTTGTTTTCTAGATCTGTAATAGCGTTATTTACTTTTTCCTCCATAGCTCTTGTTAGATCCACAAACTCTGTTTTTGTTATATATGCGCTAAGCTGCGTTCCGCTTATGGCTTGCAAAAACGTGGTTTTTAGAGACTCTAAATCTGCCATATAGCTATCTTTGCTCTGCAAAAAAAGCTCATATTGTTTTTCTTTTAGCATTAAGTCTTGCTCTATGTTTTTACAATGCGTATCTATACTTTTTAACTCTTCTAAATTTAAAGCAAAAGAGTCTCTTATATCTATGCTTTGGGCTAAATTTGCAGCGGAAATATTTGCGTAGTCTTTCACGTTTTGCAGCTGCGTAGCTACTGCAGTAGCGTTATTTGCAACGGTTTGGAACTCCTCTTGTATTTGTGCGCTTAGCGTATTTATCTGCTGCGTAAAAATTGGCAAGGCATTTACAAACGCATCTGCTTTGGCATCAAATTGGGTTGTGTTTTTACTACTTGGTGGCTCTGGGAGCGCTGTTAAAACTTGCATTATATTAGCCCTTCTATTAATAAATTTAGTTCCGATTTTTCTTGACTCACTGTTGAAATGCTAAAATCCTTAAGCATTCCATAGACAGTAAATGCGCCTATATTTTTGTTTATGTTATCGTCGAGCAGATAAACGGTAGGAACTCCTGCTAACTTACTTACAAAGTCCCTTATATAGTCTATATCTTGTGTTTCTATCACGACGCTGCACTCTGCTGTTTTTGCGGTTTTCCCTGGTATTATGGTGGCGTTGCCCCACGCGTCTTTTGTTACTCTGCTGTAATCTACAAGCCCACTTTTTGCACCAGATAGAGTATGCCCTATATGCCTTCTTTTACCTAGCATAAGCATTCCAAGCTTTGCAAAACCATTTATAGGTGTTATGCTAAAACTAAGATCTTGCATTCTTGTATCCACAGGGAGGTTTATAGTGCTTAGATATTTTGTAGCCGCGTAAAAGTACTCCCACCAATTTCTGCTTTTTCTAAAGTACAATGGCACTACGGAGTCTTCTATCATAAGGTTTTCTCCTTCTAATCCTAAAAAAGTTGCTATATCTATGTTATCTTTTGGCTTAACTACAATATTTAAAGCGCCATTATTCTTTGTTTGCGTGTTTATAAACTCGTCTATAAATTTATATTTATTCGTAGCCCCAAAATCTACAAACCGTACATCCACGTCTGGGGTTTTGTCTGCATTAAACGTACTGGCTGCCTTATAAATACGATTTTTATATGTGTAAAAGCTATCTGCTATAACGCTTTTATTTAAACTCCACTCTTCGTAGTTCTCATTTGCAGCGTCGCTAGAAACCAGCTCAAAATCTACAGGCTCAAGTATCGTCATGTTTATACTACCTTTACTAAAAGTGCGCTACCGTCACTATTTTCGTTTAAAAATCTGTTGTTATAGACTCCATTTTGCTTAATGGCTCTAAGCTCCTCTTTTAATGCCTTAAGTTCGCTTACTACTTCTGTAAAAGCGCCGTCCATATCCACTTTTACGCCCCTACCACCTTGCAATTGGATAACCGCTTCTGGATATCCAGCTTCTCCTATCATAGCTGCAGTTGGTCTAGTAACTATACCGCCGTCTGCAAACATTTTTAAGCCTTGCTTTTCTTGGATACGCCTTAGTGTTTCTTTGTCTGTCGTACCTGTTTCTCTCCAAACTGCGTACTCCATAGCAGCTTTTAACTCCGCTCCATTTAAATGGCTATCGGACCAGTATCGAAGTCCAGCGTCTTCTGCACTTCTGCCTAAAATTTGTTGGTAGTAGGAATTTACTTCAAAATCCTTTGGGTTTGTTAATACTGCGCCGTTTGCAGTTACTGTTTTACTACTACTGCTAGAAGGAGCTTGAATTTGACCGGTGTTTAAAACTAAATTTGAATTAGCTTTATTAACGTTTTGGAACTCTTTTAAAATGGCGTTAAAATTTTCTGCAAAGCTTCCACCTAGAGTTGCAAAAAGCCCAGCGTTTTGGCTCATTAAACTTGCAAAATTCGTAGTTGCAGAGCTTATGCTCTCTTTTAAAACATTTATTTGCGCATCGCTATTTTCACCTAGTGCGTCTTCTAGCTTTTTAAGCTGTTTATTTGCCGCATTTAAGGAGTCTTCCACGCTTTGCCTAAAGTCTTTTGGCACTATATTTTCTATTTGGTTCGCCATTTTTAGCACTTCAAAGCGGTATTGCTCTGCACTTATAGAGCTATTTTTTAGGTTTTCTGCTTTTGCTAATGCAGACTTTTGTAATTCATCTAAGTTTGCGCTGTTATATTCGCCATTTGTTAAATCGCTTTTTACTTTTTGCAAAGAATTGCTATATACTGCGTTTATCTCTGCTTTATCATAAATTTTAAATTTAAGATCGGATGCTATATCTGTTAATTTTTGGTAGATAGCCTTACTAGCCTCATAATTTTTTATAGTTGCTTCAAGACTGCTTTTTTCTTTTTCTTTTTGCAATCTTAGGATCTGTGCGTTAGCGTTTGCTACGGTGGTTTTATAGTTTTCAAATTCTTTTTGCAAGTTGGCATTGGCGTTGTTCGCATAAGTTATATATTTTGCAGTGCTAGCAATTAGGCTATTTTTTAGGTCTGTGTCTGCTTTTAGAAACTCCGCCATATCTGCATTGCTCATATTTCTAAAAGCTTGCGCTGCTGCTTGTATAGTAGGAAAAAGTCCTTTTAATTCCGTATTTAGTAGCCCCCATTGCGCACTTATAGCATCTAAGCTTAGAGTTTCTACGCTATCTCCATAAGCAGACTTTATGCTTATAAGTGCGTTATATGCAGTTTCTACAAAGCTTTTAAGCGCATCACTGTAAGCTTTTTGAGCAGAAGTTGCGCTATTATAAGCATTAACAAGCTCATTAAAAGCAGATATTGTTTCTTTGCTAAAATCTGCTTTTATAGCGTTTTGATATGCATTTTTTATATCTTCTGCGCTAATTTGTGCTATGTCTTTTATGTTATTAGATGTTTCTAAAAGCCCTGCGCCTAGAGCTTTAAAGCTATCAAGCGCGTAATTGCTTTGGTATTTTAATTTTTCTAAATCCGAATTAAAACTGGCTATTTTTAAAGTCTGCATAGTCCCAGAAACTTCAGCTGCAGCTTCGCTTAACACTTCAAAAACACTCTTAGAGGCGTCTTTAGCTACTGCTTCCCAGTTTCTCCAAATGGCTTCTAGCTCTCCTGGGTTTCCAAAGTCAAGCGCCTTGTTATACTCTTTACCAGTAACGCTGCTTATTATCGCTCCGCCTAATGCTTCATCGTAGAAGGTGTTTTTGTTGTACTTTCTAGCAGGTAGATTAAACTCTCCACCACTAAAATCTTTTAGCAAAAAAGAGACTTTAGAAATTGCGCTATTTATGGATTTTAAAGCAGCGTCATCTAAGGCGCTAAGATCTGTTTTACTCTTACTTCCAAACCAGCTTTTTTTCTCACTATCAACGTATTTTTGGATATCTGTAGAAGAAAAGCTTGAGTTTGAGTTTGCATTTAAATTTTGACCTAAATATACTCCATAATCGTGTTGCTTCCAAGTCCCAAACGCTCCGCCAACTAAGCTACCAAGTACGCTACCTACTGCAGTTCCGATACCTGGAAGTATGGCGGTTCCTATAGCTCCGCCAAGCGCTCCTATCTGTGTTGCTTTAGTTTGCGTTCCAAATAGTTTATCTCCTAAAAATCCACCAAGCCCACCTAGGGCTGCTCCACCAGCTAAGCTACCAAGCCCTGCAGCAATTCCACCGCCAAATGCACTACCAAACCCATTAAACGCTAAAGAGTTTAACCCAAACGCATTAGCAAACCCGCCTCCAAAACTTGCTATACCACTTCCTAGCCCACCCATTCCTAGGCTTGTAGCTCCATTTGCTAAAAACCCAAAAGGCGAGTATAAAGAGCCTACTAAGCTAGATTGTAACCCGCCTAAAGATAGTCCAGCCCCACCATTAAATAGTCCAGACAATCCAGATAGCGTACTTCCATTTGCTAAGTTTGCAATGCTAGTAACGCTGCTCCCTACATTTAGTATCTCTCCTAAAACATTTCCGCCGCTCTTTACTGTTCCATCGCTAAGTATTTCAACTCGGCTACCTTTTATATCTCCGCTATAAACTCCGTTTTTTAACTCTAAGCCATAGCTATTTGCAAAACTAGCAACTCCGCCATTACCGCCACCTAAAAGCCCTGTAAATAATCCTGCTGCACTACTGCTAAAACTCCTTGCATATGGACTTATAAAGCTTGCAAACATCTCTTTGCCCATCTGCCTAAAAGCGTTGTTCAAAGATGTTGTTTTACCTGTTATAAAATCAAATAAATTGTCTTCTATGTTTTTGCCCATAGCAGATACCGTAACATTCCAGCTATCTTTTATCTCTTCAAAGCTATTTTTAAATTTATCTACTGCACTATCTGCTTTTCTAGCTGCTTCTAGCTCATAAAATTTATAAATTTCAGATATCTCTTTTTGGCTTAGATTTTTATATTTTTTTATAAACTCCTGCGCTTCTAACCTTGCTTTTTTCTTTTGCTCTGCAGCCATTTTCTCGTATTGCGCTGTAATTTTATAAAGCTCTATATTCTCATCTAGCTTGTTTAATTCGTCGTTTATTCTTTTTATTTCTGCAGCAGTAGCTTTTTCTAGCTCGATTTTTTTGGCATTTAAAGCAGTAGCTTTTTCTAGCTTTGTTAAATTTCCTTTTTGTACTTTTTCGTTTAGTTCTTTTTCATATTTTAAAAGTTCTATAGAATTAGCGTTTGCGTAATCTTTTATAGTCTTGTAGTAAGCGGCTTTATCTTCTAAATAAACGGCGTTTGCTCTCTTAGCGTCTTCCCTTGCTTTTTTGCTTTCTTCTTGGCTTTTTTTCTGCTCTTCTGCTATTTTCTTTTCTAGCTCTGCTTTTTTAGCCTTAGCTTTGTCTAGCGTATCTCCTATATCTGCGCCGGTATCCTTTAGCTCGTTTATTTTTTTTAAGTCCGCATTTACTGCTTTAAGTTGCTCTTCTAGCTCTACTGGTATCTTAACGTCTTTATATTTTTCGCCTAGTGCAGTTACTTGCTTATATTGCTCATTTAAAGCTTGTCTCTCTGCTTCACTACTGTTTTTCTCACTTGATTTTTGAGATTTTAGCAAGTTAAGATCATTTTGTAGATTGTATATCTCTTTTATCTTCTTTGCTAGCTCGTCCATTCTTGCGGCTTTTTCAACTATGTCATCGTTATTAGCAAATTTTGTGGGGATGGCTTTACCATTTCCAAGATAGTTAAATTTATAGTTCAATCGCAAATCTCTGTTTAAATCATTAAACTCTTCTTGCAGATCTTTTAGCTCATTTTTTGCACCTATTAAAGCGTTAGATACAGATGCATGGCTTAGCTTTTCTAGCTCACTTCTAGTCATGCTAAGGGCGTTATTAAAGCTTTGGGCGCTTGTTTTTGCTTTGTCAAAATGGTCCATAAGCATACTTATCCCCATTATCGCGCCACCGATAGCCGCAGCTGGCAAAAAGCTGCTAAGCGCTACTTTTAGTGCTATAAATGTATTTCTAGCACTATTTGTAGCAACAACTAGCGCCTTTTGTTCTATACTCATTTGTCTAAATGTTCGGTTGCTACTCATAGCGTCTACGTTTAAAAGTTTTAGTGCAGCGCTAAATAATTTAGCTTTTAAAGCATTTGTAGTAAGAGCTATAGCTAATACTCCAAGAGTGCCTTTATTTTCTCCTATAAAACCAAAGAAAGCTGTTATACTCTCTTTGTTTTCGCTTAGCATTTTACTAAAATTTTTAAATTTATCTGATAAAAAGCCAGTAATATCTAGCTCCTTATCTACGTTTTTTGTCAAATCCGCCAATTCATTTTTTACTAAAGTTAAAGACCTGCTAACAGTAATAGGCATGTTTGCAAAGTCTGCATTTATAGCGTCTCCAGCCTTTAAAAGTGCGTTTGCTACGATATCGCTTGTTAATTTACCCTCTGCTGCAAGATTTCTAAGCGCACCTATAGGAACGCTAATACTATCAGCTAGATACTGCATAAGCTTTGGGCTTGCTTCATTTACCGCGTTAAACTCTTCTCCACGCAAAACCCCAGATCCCATCGCCTGGCTAAATTGCAGTATTGCAGAGCTAGACTCTTCTGCAGTTGCACCACCTAGTTGTAAAGCTTTAGTAAAATTGTTAGTAACTCTAGTTATGTCATCTGTTGCAAATCCTACTTGCTTTAAGCCCTGGCTCATTTTTATGTATAAATTTGTTACGTCGGAGATTCTCGAAAAAGAGCTATTAGCCACGCCCATTAGGGCTATTTGTTGTTTTTTATACTCTCCTAAACTGCTGGTTGCAAGGCGCAATCTTCCATCTAAATCCTTCATCGCGTCGCTTGTTTTTATAAAAGAGCTAGCTAATTCTTTTATTCCTATGCTTACTCCTATTAACCCTGCTGCGCTATAAACTGCACTCCTAAGAGAATTTTTAAGACCATTAGCAGCAGTATCGGTTCCAAGCAGACTACTGCCTAGCTTATTTACTTCATTCCTAGCTACTATAACTTGCTTAGTATCTGTGTCTATGGTTATTTTTATTTTTAAATCATCATTTGCCATTTTTTAGCCTAAAATGTGGTATAATGATAAAAAAGGATATCAAAATGGAAGATATTAAAAAATTTCTTTGGATTATTTTTGTGATAATTCTAGCTGTTGGTATAATAGCAAATATAGAAGAGATGTACGTACAACTTATATCTTTCATCGTTTTATTCCCTTTTTATATCTGGCTTGATTATAAACTCAATCCCCATAAGTACAAAAAAGACTCTTAGTCTTCAACCCTATTTAAAACATTAGCGTATCTTTTAAAGACGCTATAAGCCCATAAAAAATCAATTCCGCAATTCTTGCAGTACTCTTTTAAGAACAGGCTATCGCATTTGCAATAGCTAGCCCCAAATCCCACTTCAAATCCAGCGCTTAAATTTAGCCCACCAAGAAGCATACTTTCATACTCACTTAAGCCAAACTCAGCTGGGCTCATCTTAGCTTCCACGCAAGCAAGAATTCGCTCTACTTTTTTTCCTTGCTCCTCGCGACCTCTTCATCGATCGCGCTCATAACTGCGCTATAGCTTATTCCAAGACTATCTAAGTCGATTTTTAGCTTATTAGCACTCTCTCCTGCAATGCAAAAACCAAAACGTTTTTTAGCAAGTTCATCTATGGAAATTTCTTTAGCTTCTGCAGCCTTTAGAGCTTTGTTTTTGTTTTCAAGGATTTTTAAAAGCTCTTTATTCTCTTTTAAAATTTCTATCTTTTCTGAGCCTATAAGTGAGTTTGCAAGCTCTTTATTTATCTCTATAGTTGCTTTTGTGTGTTCTATCTCATCTCTTATAATCTCTATTTTTTCTATCTCATCACTAAATTTTTTTATCTCTTTAGCTAACTCTTTGGCACTGCTTTTATTAATCTCAACAAACTCCAAAGCATATGTTTTATCATCTATTTTTAGCTCAAACGGATATCTAGTTTTCATCGTTTTCTCCATCTATTAAAGTAAATAGCTCTTGTCCTTCTAGTCTTAAAACCTTGCCTTTTAAAGATAGCTTCGCAAAATCATCTCCAACGATGGTAAAATCGCCGTCGAATTTTAAATTTATTTTTGGGATTATAAGAATTTGCAGCTTTCCTGTGCTTAGATTTTTCCCATCAAATATCAGCCTACCGACGTTGTTTGTCTTTTTTTCTGGTTTTATGAAGCTTGAGCTTGCTTTATAGACTTTGTTTGCGGTTTTTATATCTGCAAATTCAGTCGAGCTTGTTATAGCTTCTGCAATAGTGTAAATTTTAGAGTCCTTGATAACCAAATCCCCGACTTTTGCGCTAGTTATAGCGCTAGATCCATCTAGCAAAGTTTTACCATTCCAAAAAATATCACCAGGGGCGTAATTTTTAGTCTCTACAAGACCTTTAAATGCTATAGCTATGTTCTTAAGGCTAAGATCTCCTATCTCTGTGCTAAACTCGTAAGTAACCTTAGTTTCTAGCTCTGCTACGCTTTGCCCTAAACTCTCGTCGTTACTTAGCAATTCTTTGGTCTCTGCGGTGCGGCTTAGAGTGGCTCTTTGGTTGTAGCCTAAGACTATCTCTTCTCCTAAAGTCCCGTCATTTAAGTAGGGTGCAAATCTTATCTCTCCTGCTGCTAATCTTGTTGTTTTACTCATTTTTTTCTCCATTTAAATTTATGGTAAAGTTTATAGCGTACGTATAAAGGCTTGAGTCTTTATTTGCTATAAGCTCACAATTTTTAAAGAGGTTCTCGCCTAAATTAGCTCCAAGCTTGAACACCTTTTCTCTAAGCTCATCTATCTGGGTAAGCGCTGCAAAGTTATCATTTTCTAGACTGTTTGCGCAAAAATATATACTAAAATGCGCACTATCGCCTAACGCGGATAAAGGCGTTAAGCCATTAAAGCTTAGATATAGACCGGCTTGATTTATATACCCATTAGCGCTTATAAACTTAACGCCGGTAAACGTTTTTTTTATAAGCTCAACTGTTTTTTTAAACCGCCGCCCATAGTAACCCGCCGCCTTTGCCTTCTATAATCTTAGAAGCATCTATCTCTTTACAAGCATTTTTTAGCAAGATAATGTCTGCCTCACTTAGCTCTATTTTTAGATAAATTTTTAGTCTAGTCATAGCAAAATCCATAACCGCCCAGCTTTGCACTTCTTTGCCTTTGCAAAACTCTAGTGTTTCATTTGCGCTAAACTCTAGCGCTTCAGCGGTTATTTCATTTGGATTTAGTAAAGAAGCTTTAGCTCTAGCTTCTAAACTCTCTTTTAGTTTTTCAAACTCCATCGCCGTCGCTGTCTGCTTCGTTTGTAGTACTTAATACAGCCCATTCTGGTACGCCTATTTGGTAGTCGCAGAACACTTCAAATTTATATTTTAAAGAGCTCTCTTCGTTGTCGTACCAGCGTTGGCGACGTATATCAAGCCCGATTGAAAAAATAAGATTTTTAAGTGGAGTTAACATGTATTCGCCGCTTTTTACAAAACTTGCGCCAATTAGCGGTACGCCAAGGATATTGTCTGCGCCTTTATTTAGCAAAATTGATAATCCGCCATTTTTACCGCCAATCTCTTTATTGTAAGCTATTAGATCTTTCTTGCTTACTATTATCACACTTTGGTTTAGCACGTCTTCGTTTGCGTTTTCTACCATGGCAATCAGCCTATCTGTTATTTTACTAGCTGCTTTGTGTTCTAGTTTTTTTGTTTTAGTGCTCTCTTTTGCAAGCGTAAACCAGCCCTTGTTTAGATTTTCAAATTTAGACTCTGCGTAATCGTCTTTTGATCCTATCATCCCTAGATTTTGCAAATCGTTACTAAATGCGGTCGCAAAACTATCAAATGTTTCGTTTTCGAAATTTGGATTTTCTGCGTTATCTTCTAGTGTATCTTGCGTAATTTTTGCAAAAAGCTGAACAACTTTATTTTCTATTAAAACGGAGCTTACGCCGATTTTTTGGCGTTGCGCGTTAGTTGGCTTGTCACCAGAATTCACGCGGACTAGTATCCCACTAGCTAAATTCCAAGTATCAAAACTCTTACTTAGCTTCTTTGTTTTATCCAAAGTCACCTTGCTTAAAAAGTCTGATTTGTCGATTATGGTCTTAATTATCTTATTTGAAACCTCTGGACGCAAAGTAGAGGTAGAATACATATCTACAGCGTTTATAGTTCCTGTAGCTTTTAGCAATTCTCTTAAGTTTTTAGCCATTAAAGTAGTCCTCCTATATCGTTTTCATTTGTTTGTGTAGCATTTTCTTGTTTGCTTTTTTTAAGCTCATTTTTAAGCTCATTCATGTCTTTCTTTAAAGAGTCTAGTTCATCTAGCTTTTCTTTTATGCTGCTTAAACCTTTAATCACCTCTGCTACTTCTTTTTCTCTCTCCAACTGCTCTCCTTCTTTTATATTTTTTTCTGCATTAAAACCTTTTAAAATAGCTTCAAATCCCTTTAATATGCTTTTTAAAAGACCATCATCTTCTTCTTTTATAGCCGTCCCAGCCATAGATAGTGCTTTTAAATCTCCTTTTTTTACCGCCTCTTTAAGCTCGTCGCTTTCTAGCTTTATGCCCACCGCCCAGCTTCCTTCTTTTTCGTTTGGAAATAGCGGATCACCGCTTTTAACTATCCAGCTTTCACAAATGTAGGCGCCCTCTGGTTTAAAGTTGTGGTCTCTGTCTACATTTTTTATATTTAACCCCTTCATAAAAGAAAATGCTGCTTTTTCTATCTCCGCTGCACTAGCTGCGTCTCCTTGCGTGTCGATCTCGTCTGGGCTATAGACAATGCCATAAACAATACCTTTTTCTGTATCGTTTTTAGCTATTTTTACGCTTCTAAAATAGTCTTCTAGCGCGTCTTTGCTCTTATAAATTACACTCTTGCCATTTGCACCTTCTTTTACTAAAGAAATATGCGTTATAGCTATATCTTTAAGCCTTTTAGCCATGTTTATCCTCCAAAAATTATTGCGTGCATTTTAAAAGTTTTTATAAATTTAGTCACTCTATATAGCTATATATAGATATTTTTAAATCTTTTTTTGTGCTAACTTTGCTTTTTTACTTTGCAGGAGACATTATGAATAGATTTTTTATAGAAAAAGACGCAAAACAAAGTTTGCAAATAGGAGAAGAGACTACCTCCACAAGCGGGATTATAGAGCCATTTTTTAGTTTTAACCAACTTTTAGAAGCATATTACGCAAATGTTTATCATAGGCGCGCTATAAAGATAAAAGCAGGTCTTTTAAGCCAAATAGAAACAGAAGAAAGCGACTTAGAAAAGTTCTTACCTGCAGGTGTAAGCCCTAAAAACTTCCTAAACACATTTGCTTTTAACTTAGAACTCTATGGAAACGCCGCCATAGAAAAAGCAGGCGGGAGTACCAGCTACCTTTTTTACAATCTCCCAGCAAACCAAATGCGGCTTAAAAAAGATAGGCGCCTATTTCAAAAAGTGAATGAAAAGATTGTGGAACTAGAGGGATACCATTTTTTTACTACAGTCCAAATAGCAGGTATTATGGCGAACCAGACTACCTAGCAGCTTTACAACAAATCCTAATAAACCAAAAAGCAGATCTGTATAATGATAAGTTTTTTGATAATGGAGCAAGACCAGACCTTGCCATAATTTATGAAAACGCAGAGCCAAGCGAGGAGCAAATAAAGGCGTTTGAAAATTTTTTTGGTAGCAATTTTAGAGGTTATAACAACTCACACAAGACCCTTATAATTTATGGAGAAAACAGTGCAAATGACAAAGACGCTAAAATCCGCTTTGAAGAGCTAGGAAGGGTAAGTGATCTTAGCTTCAAAGAGTTAAAAAGCGTAACTAGGGATGAAATAGCAGTCGCTCACGCCATTCCTCCGCGTCTTTTAGGCATAGTACAAGGCTCTGCTCTTGGCGGTAGTGGCGAGCTAAGCGGTCAGCTCCAAATGTTTAACGAGCTAGAAATTAAACCAAAAATAGAGATGATAGAGAGCTTTTTTACAAACATAGGAGTAAAAGTAACGCTTAAAGCTATGGATACAGCTAGCTTTAAAGATGATGGAGAGATAGTAACAACTCTAGTTGGAAGTGGAATTCTTAGCATAGAAGAAGCTAGAAGTATTTTAGGTTGGCAAAAGAACATTTAAACTAGTTTTTAAATGCTTTTAAAAGGCGTTTAAAAACGTTTAAAAGGCTTTTATGCTTATCGGTATAAGTATTAAGGTAAAAAATGCAAAAAAGGCGAATTGTGACATATACAAAAGAGTTTAAAGAAGAGTGCGTAAATTTGCTAAAAAGCGGAGTAAGCGCATTAGCACTAACAAGGCAAACAGGAGTAAGCAGACCAACGCTTGCAAAGTGGCTAAAGACTTATGAAAAAGAGAATTTTAGCATAGATAACGCAATAAACTTTACCAAGAAAAAGATAGAAGAGCTTAGCAAAAATGACCAAACCCCACAAGGAGTGGTTATGCTAAGTGAGCTTGTATCTGCGCTAGCCAAGCTTGAAAACGGCGTAAAAAAAGTAAAAAGCATAAAAGATAAATCCCGTCCTATTATAAATATGGATAGCCCTACTGCTAATGAGCTTAAAAAGCGTATTTTAGAACATGGGAATTTATACGCCTACCAAAAGGAATTTTTACAAAGCAATGATACTTTTAGGATAGTGTTAAAATCACGTCAGATAGGTTTTTCGTATGTGAGTAGTGCAGATGCTCTTATAGGCGCAGTTGCGGGGAGAGACCAGCTCTTTTTATCTGCAAGTGAAGAGCAAGCCCTTATACTAATGCGGTACATGCGGCACTGGGCAAAGGAGTATGGTATAAGTTTTAAAAAAGATAGCGAGCACGAAGTTGTTTTAGAAAATGGAGCATACATTAAATCTTTTGCTAACAACTTTAGGACCGTACAAGGATTTGCGGGAGATATCTGGATGGACGAGTTTGCCTGGTATCCAAATCCAAAACGCATTTGGCACGCATTTGTCCCTAGCATAGGAGCTATAAAAGGCCGATTAACCATACTTTCAACGCCGTTTGAAGAGCGTAGCCTTTTTCATCAAATTTACTCAGATAAAACTAAATTCCATATGTTTAAAAGATTTTGCGTAAGCATATATAAAGCGATAGAAGACGGACTAGATTTTGACTTAGAGACGATGAGAGATCTGTTTGACACAGATACCTGGGCTAGCGCGTATGAGTGTCAGTTCGTAGATGATGAGAGTAGCTTGCTTTCTATATCGCTCATAAAATCTTGCGTGGATAACAAGGCGCATTATTTTACGCCAAAAAGTAGTGAATGTATTTACGCAGGATATGATGTAGGTAGAGTGAGCGATAGATCTACGCTAGCAGGGGTTGTTTTAGAAAATGGAGTTTATAAAACTGCTTTAATGGATATACTAGCTAAGGCTAAATTTGAAGAGCAAAAAGAGCATTTAACCAGCTTTTTAAAAACGTATCCGATTAGCGTTTTAAAAATAGACAAAACCGGCATAGGTATGAATCTAGCAGAAAATATGCATGATAAATTTAAAAGTAGAGTAAGTGGAGTGTGGTTTAGCAATACCAGAAAAGAAGAGATGGCGCTAAATCTTAAAAAAGCATTTGAAGATAAACTAATCAAAATTCCAAACGATCCGCTTTTAATAGCAGACATCCACGCCATAAAGCGAACTATAGGCGCAAAAAGCTTTAAATACGACGCCAAAAGAAACGAATACGGCCACGCAGATAGGTTTTGGGCTTTAGCATTAGCGTTATCTCATATAGGCGTGGTGCGAGCTAAAAAAAGCGGCGGAGCGATAATAATATGAATAAGATTTTTAAAAACTTTATGTTTAGAGTAGGTGCAGAGGTTGTAAATGAGAGCAAGGCTATAGCGCCGTTTAAAACAGGTAATTTAAAAAAAGATATACAAGTATTTAAAGCAGATCAAACAAGCGTAACTATCGGGAATTCTAAACTTGCACATTACGCTAAATTCGTACATTTTGGCACAAAACCACATATGATTAAGGTTAAAAAAGCAAAAGCTTTGGCATGGACCCGGTCGGGGCACCCCGTAAGCGGGGCTTTAGTAGGCGGCGGAGGGCGGACGGGTTCGCGCACCGCAAAAGCATTTGCAAAGCAAGTAAATCATCCAGGCACTAAGGCTCAGCCTTACCTAGAAGATGGTTTGAATAATTATATAAGTAGCTCGGGGCTTGCAATGGCTAAAGAAGACCTTGCAAAAGATATAAGAAATAAGGTTTTAAACGATATTAAGAAGGCTTTGAAATAAAGCTATTTTCTGTCATTCTAAATTTTAACCGCAAATCCCTACAGATTTACTTTTGAGAAATTTCCTACTGCTTCTAGGCTTTGTATATGCTCATAACTAAGTAACCATAAGTGAAAAACCGTCGCGGGTTAGGTTGTAAAAAGGATCTTTTCTTGTCGATCCTTCAACTCTATTAAATCCCGATATTCCATATCTCTGTAGGTGAGCGGAAAATTCCGCTTACCGAATTCATCGTTTGGCAAAGCTCTAATTTGTGCTATTACATCACCAACCTTTTCTAAAGTTTCTGAACTAATATCATCTATCGTTGGTTCTATAATCGCACTATTATTTTCCATATTTTGCATTCACATTCGCCATAAAGCTATTTGCATTTTGAGATATCATTTCTAAAGAGTTTTTAATAACAGTAAGCTCTACTGGCTCTATTTGAACATCATACCCACTATAATTTTTTTCACTATTTTAACTACTGCGTTGCGATTTTGATTTTGCAATGTTTTTGTTTTGCTAAATGCTTCTATTATAGTCATATTTCGCCCCTAATATTTAGTCTAAATAAACTTATAAATTTTACTTGCCGAAATTTGCTTTGATATATTCTAAAGCGTCTATAAAAGTACCAGTAAATTTATGACCGTTTGGCAAGACTTCAAAGTCGCAGATCTCATAGAATTCTTTATACTCTTTTGCTTCATCTATGTTTTCTTTGCTAGGAGTAAAGATATCAAATATACGAACTATTCTTTTATCTCTTATCCTTGTAATAGGCTGGATTATCTTTAGTCCGCTATCGCCATCATCTATGTGAGATGGAAGGTCTATAAACCACTCTATACCATAAAATTCTATAACAAATTTGCGATTTTCCATTTTATCACCTCTTTTTTATCATATACTGAAACATTTTTAAAGTAATCAAATGCTCTTTTCTTGTTTTCATTAGGCTTATAACAAGTCACTATCTCATTGCCGTTAAACACTATAAAATACCCATTATCGCTAAAAGCGTTTATATATCTATTGTCCTTATTTTTAGCCGTTGTATTTATAGAGTTTAAAGCCTTTACAACATTAGCACTAGTAGTCTCTTTATGTTTTTTGGCTATATGGTCGTTACTCTTTTTCCAAACTCTTTCCACGCCTGTTTTATCTATATGCTTTACTACTTCATCTTTGCTAAGCGGGCTTGTATTTTTCATCTTTACTCCATCAATCTCTTCTTCATTTATCCACACCGGTACTAGCTCGGTTCTA
>NZ_JAWIZX010000007.1:0-88669 GCF_032840035.1 Campylobacter sp. TJR-1
ATTTAAAAAACATCGAAAATAAAAAGGATTTCTAACTAGAAGAGTTAAAAGGTCTTTCCCGTTTCGTGAGTTGGAATTATACAAGAGTAGTGCTTAAAGGAGGCTTAAAATTATGAGTAAATTTGAGAGAGATGAAAAAAGTGGGGAGGGGTAAGTAAGTTAATTATATAAAATTTTATTGATAATAGATTTCATTATTAAGAATAATATAAGTATAATTAAAGTAAAATAAAACAATATCAAGCATAAAAAGGAGTTAAAAATGAAAGACTTTAATAAATGGATTGGTATAAAGACCAAATAAATAGATGAACAAGACCATTTTTAAACTAATACAAATCTATTTTTTGCTAATATAATTTAAAATTTCAGGTGAGGATATATGCAAAAATACATTGATTTATTGGATAAAAATGGTCTTTTAAAAATAATAGATAAACCTTGCGATATAGATCTTGAGATAGCTCATCTAAGCTACATAGAAGTCAAAAAAGATAATTCAAAAGCTCTACTTTTCACAAATCCTATCGATAAAAACGGAAAAAAATTTGATCCTGTTTTAACAAATATTTTTGGAAGTTTTAAAGCTTTAAATTTAATATTCGGAAAAGATAGTAACGAAATAGCAAATGAGATAGAAAAGCTGCTAAAACCGACAAAACCTTCTACGCTTAAAGAAAAAATAGAGTTTTTTACCTATCTTTTAAGCCTAAAATCAGTATTTCCAAAACGTTTAAAAACTAAAGGCATCTCCCAAGAGTGCGAATTTAAAGAACCAAATTTATATGATCTGCCGATACTCAAAACTTGGGAAGAAGACGGCGGAGCGTTTATCACGATGGGGCAAGTTTATACAAAAGATCTAAACTCAAACACGCAAAATTTAGGTATGTACCGCCTGCAAGTACATAGCAAAAACGAGCTTGGAATGCACTGGCAAATTCACAAAGACGCCGCTCATTTTTTTCATGAATACAAAAAAGCAGGTCTTAAAATGCCGGTCAGTGTAGCAATCGGGGGCGATCCGCTCTACATTTGGTGTGGTCAAGCCCCGCTTCCAAAAAATATTTTTGAGCTTATGCTTTATGGGTTCATCAGAAAAACTCCGGCAAAACTAGTTAAATCTCTCACAAACGACATTTTTATCCCGCACGACTCAGACTACGTCATAGAAGGATTTGTAGATACAAATAGACTAAAAAACGAAGGAAAATTCGGAGATCACACAGGATTTTACACACCGGTGGAGCCGTTCCCCGTTATGGAAGTTACGAAAATAACTCATAAAAAAAATCCTATTTTCCACGCAACAGTCGTCGGAAAACCGCCGCTTGAAGATAAATTTATGGGATATGCGACTGAGCGGATATTTTTACCACTTTTAAAAACTACGGCTCCTGAGCTGGTTGATTATAAAATGCCTGAAAACGGGGTATTTCACAATCTAATTTTAGCTAAATTTAACGCACTTTATCCTGCTCACGCTACGCAGCTTATGCACGCATTTTGGGGAGTCGGACAGATGAGTTTTGTAAAACACGCCGTTTTTGTACCATCAAGTGCACCTCATCTTGATGACTACGCAAATCTTACAAAATATATTTTAAACCGTTTTTCGCCGCAAAGCATGTTGATAACTAGCGGTGTTTGCGACCAGCTTGACCATGCTAGTCCAAATGCTTGTTTTGGAGGAAAGCTAGGAATTGACGCAAGTGTCGATAACTCATCAAGCGCACCAAATTTAATAAGTGACGACAAACTTCTATATAAATTTAAAAGCGTAAATCAAAATATCTTAGAGCTAAAGCAGTATTTTTTAGACACGAAAAGTCCTATTTGTTTTGTTAAATTTGACAAAGATAGACTCGTAAAACAGGTTTTTGATGAGCTTAAACCTTTTGATGAGCACTTTAAAATACTGATTTTCGTAGATGTTAGCTCAAGGCTTGAAAATCTATACATGCTTGTTTGGAGGATAACAAACAATATCGATGCAAAGCGCGATATTTTTGTACGCAACGAGCTTGTTTGCATAGACGCTACTAGCAAATTTGAGCTCGATGGCTACACTCGCGGCTGGCCAAAAGAGACAAACTGTTCAAAAGAAGTCATAGAAAACCTCATCAAAAAAGGCCTTTTAGAACGCGACGAAGAATTATTTGAAAAATTTGAGATATTTGGATAGATGATGAAAATAGCGATTTTTGACTCGGGCATCGGCGGCCTTAGTCTTTTAAATGAAGCTTTGAAGCGCTTTAGAGGCGTGGAGTTTATATATTTTGCCGACAACAAAAATGCACCGTATGGCACAAAAAGTAAAGACGAGATAATCCGCCTTTGTTTGAACTGTGTTCAATTCTTGACTAATTTGAGCGTAGATATGATAGTCATAGCGTGTAATACAGCGACTAGTGCTGCTATAACTGAGCTTAGAAGCAGTTTTTCAGTGCCTATAATAGGAATGGAGCCTGCCGTGAAATTAGGAGTAAATGCTGGTGGCGACATACTTGTAGTTGCCACGCCTGCTACCATAAGCGGAAATAAATTATCGGATTTAATCCATAAAGTAAATTTAGAAAGCAAAACGCATCTCTTAGCCTTACCAAAACTTGTAGAATTTGCGCAAAATATGGAATTTGACAGTCTAGAGGTTTTGAAATACTTGAAAGATGAGATATCTAAATTCGATCTATCAAACATCAGTTTACTTGTACTTGGATGTACTCATTTTAACTATTTTAAAGATAGTTTTAGAGCTATTTTACCAAACAAAACCGGCATAATAGACGGCGTAAACGGCACGATAAATCAAATGATACGTAGACTTGGAGGAGTTAGCGAATTCGGAGATAAAAACTCTATAAGATACATATCTTCAACGGAAAATTTGAATGTAAAAAAGATAGAACCTTATCTAAAAAGGCTAGATATAATGAGAGAAATAAACTAAGTTCAGATTGTAAATATGCAAAAAATAATAAATAAACCGGCATAAAGCGATAAAATTGTTAAAAACAAAGCAGCGTTATACTTATACAAATATCTTACCGCGAATTTAAAAACAAAAACCGCACTACTAGATTTAAAAATTTGAGCTAAGACTAGCCCAAATTTGCTCATATCGATCTACGGTTTTCTTATGATAAATCTAAGAGTCGGACCGTCTTGCTCTACTGATAAAACTTCAAAACCGCGATTTTTCGCATCAACAGGGATAGAATTTATCGCCTGTGGACAGTCGCAAAGCACTTCTAAAACCTCACCTCTTTTCATAGTAGGTAACACTTCAAGCGTAGCAACAGCCGGCATAGGACAAGCCTCGCCTTGTATATCAAGAGTATAAGTTATCTCATAATTTTTCATTAGTATCCTCCTTTTGCAAAAAAGCGTTTTTTATAAAAGACGACCAGCAAGAGTGCTACCACAAATAGACTTAAATTTAAGGCCAAACCTCCAAGAGAGCCGAAAGCATCTAGTAAATTTATTTTCGGGCCGTCTTTAAACCAGTCTGGAAAACGGTCGTAATTAAGCGCCAAGATAGCAGTTCCTACAAAATTTGAGATACCTACTATCATAAAATGCATTTGCCCCTCAGTAGCTCTATAAGTCCAGCCGCACTCGCAGCCTCCTGCAAAAACGATACCAAAACCAAACAAAAACGCTCCTATAGCCACCGCCGGACTAAAACTTATAATTTTAGAGTTATAGCCATTTAGCATAAGCACGAAAACGATCAAAGTTGCTATTATCATACCAAAAAATGCACCTTTTGCGGCCGTATCACGACCGAACAAAAACAGATCTCTAAAACAAGAAGTAAAGCAGATCTGCCCTTTTGAGATGATAAAACCAAAAGCGATGCCAAATATCAAGGCAAGCGGCGAAATACTGGCTTTTACTTTAAGATCGAAGCTCGGTACGTTTATAAAAAGATAAACTAACCAAATAATAGAAAACACAAGTATAGTAACGCCATAAGCAAAATGTCTATTCGCCCTATTTTTGTCATGTTCTATTCCTTTGCCATTTACTCCACATCTCTCCAGCACGACTTTCGGACGAAAAATTTTAAATTTTCCCACTTGCACTGCGCAATAAATTCCTATCACCATAAACACGGCAAATAACCAAGTATGAAGCGAGAAGTACGGAAGTCCTGTGAAAAAATTAGCTAGATTGCATCCAAAAGCAAGTCTTGCGCCAAATCCAGAAAGTAAACCACCAACTATGGCTTGAAATACACGAATACCGCTTACTGGAAGTCTAAATTTAACTTTATTTGCCATAAAAGCAGCAATTGAGGCACCTAAAAACATTCCGATAAGCATAATGCCTTCAAAACGAGTAAGCGGAGTGCCATTTAAATTTTGCATTTTATAGTATGAATAACTTGATAAATCCATACCAAAAAGCTCTAAAAACTCGCCGCCCCAGCGTGTCATCTCACCAGTAACCGCCCAAACACCACCGAAAATGCCGAAATAAACGGCACTCAAAATAGCAAGTGCTATCATAGCCTTGCCGACATCCCAAAAATTTACAATGTATTTTTGTTTAAAAGAGTTAAGAAGATTAAGCATTATAAGCCTTGTAAATTTGTAACGTGTCCAACTGACACCTTTAAAAGGCAAAATTATAATGCTTTAAAGTTTAATATCTAGTTAAATTTAAAAACTAACTTATAGTTTAAATTTACTCAGCTTGCTTTTTAAAACAATTACTCGACAGTAACGCTTTTTGCAAGGTTTCTTGGCATATCAACGTCGTTTCCTAAACGTACTGAAATTTCAAGCGCAAAAAGCTGTAAAACTATCATCATCTCAAAAAACTCGCTCATAGGATGATCGTATAAATTTGTTTGAATAAAATCGTCGCTAAGTTCAAAAGCTTCAGGACTGATAGCTGTTATAAAAGCGTCTCTTGCGGCTAGTTCTTCGACGTTTGATTTAGTCTTTTCATAAAGCAAAGTTTTTGGAAGCAAAGCGATAGTATAGAGTCCAGTATCTGCTAGAGCGATAGGACCGTGTTTCATCTCTCCTGCTGGATAACCCTCCGCGTGAAGATAGCTTATCTCTTTTAGTTTTAAAGCCCCTTCAAGAGCAAGAGGATAAAATATATCTCTACCGATAAAGAAAAATCCATGGCCATGCAAATAGTGTTTTGCTAATCGATAAATTCTCTCTTGCAAACTACTATCGAAATGCACAACACTAGGTATATTTCTAAGCGCTTTTATCTCATTTTGAAGATTGATTGTATCTATACTGTGTCTTAATTTTGCTAGTTTTAAAACCAGCATCCACAAGCAGATGACTTGGGTAGCAAACGCTTTAGTGCTAGCTACTCCTTTTTCTATACCTGCACGAGTCAATATAACTTCACTAGCAAGTCTAACTATGCTTGAATTATCCACATTACAAATAGCCATAGTTTTAAGTCCTGCATTTTTAGCAATTTTAAGGGCTTCTAAACTATCTGCCGTTTCTCCGCTTTGAGATATTACTATAAATAAAGAACTCTTTCGCAAAAGCGGCTCTTTATATCTAAATTCACTTGCAACCTCAACCTTAGCTCTTATCTTTGCTACTCTTTCAAATAGATAACTCGCGCTTAGCGCGGCGTGATAACTAGTACCGCATGCGCACAATACTATCTCGTCTATACCATCGAAAATAGAGTTATCGATATCAAGATTTATATCATCATCACCCACTCTTCCCATCAAACATTCGGTGATGACTTGACTTTGCTCGTAAATTTCTTTTTCCATAAAAAAGCTAAAACCGTCTTTTCTGGCATACCCTTTGTCTTTTGGAAGCGGTGCAAAGCTTAAGTTTAACTCGTTTGCTTCTTTATCAAAAAGCTTTATCTCACCTAATTTTGCTACGCCAAAACTGCCATCCTCAAGATACATAGCATCTTTTGCAAGACCGATAAGAGGAGCATCCGAACTTGAAAAATATATTTCATCCCCGTCTTTTGCTATGATAAGAGGTGCTGCATTTTTAGCAAAGAATATCTCTCCGTAAGCTGCTTTTGTGATAAGAAGAGTCGCGTAAGCTCCTCTTAGTCTTGAAATAGTCTTTTTATATGCATCAAACGGAGTTTGAGCAGTTTTGTTGTAGTATTCAAAAAGATGAACGATGACTTCTGTATCTGTTTGGCTTATAAATTTAATACCTAAAGTTTCTAACTCGTCTTTTAGCTCTTTATAATTTTCGATTATACCATTGTGTATGACAAAACTATACTCGCCAATATGCGGATGAGCGTTTATCTCTGTAGGTTTGCCGTGAGTCGCCCATCTAGTGTGACCTATTGCCACGCCAAATTCTTTACTCGTAAAACTTTCCATTTTACTTACCAAATTTTCTAATTTTCCAACTGATTTAAAATAGTTTATATCACTGCAGCAATTTCCGCTCATTATAGCCATTCCTGCGCTATCATAACCTCTATACTCAAGCTCTTTTAAGCCGTTTATAATAATACTTTTTTTCTCTTTATCACCTATGTAACCTACTATTCCACACATAAATTTCCTTTTAATTTTTGGTAGTTATTAAATTTATAATACTACTATACTTTGTTTCTAAATTTTCATTTTTTTGTATCAAAAATAGATTTCTAGTTCTATTTTTTATAGTTTGAATTCTGGCATTAGCCACCTTTATATCAAAAAGTTCAAACACGCCTAAAATATACGCCATAAGCCCTCTTTGGTCTTTTGCATTTATATTCATTTTAGCATAAATTTTTGAATGATTTAGATCAAAATTTACCTCATTTTCTAAAATGAGCGGCTTTTTCGTAAGTGCTTTTTGTTTGTCACATAAAGCACCTATAATGAGAGTTTCCATATTTTTCATTTCGCTATCGCCGGCTTTTTGATTATATTCTAGTTTTATAAAAAATTTACTATCAAAAAGCTCGAAAATCTCCATATAAGCAAGATCGAGATGAGCTAATTTATTTAAAACCATAGTTGTATTCCAACCTCTTTTGGCAATGATTTTAACACAGAAATTATCTCTATTTTCTATATCAACTGATATATTAGAGCAGTTTTGAGCCCATAAAAATATACGTATTATCTCGCTTGGCGGGTATTTGATAAAAAGTAAATTCGAAGATATAGAAAGAATTATATTTTGCTCGTCTTTAGATAGTTCCAAAAACTCTTTTTGTTTTTTTATAAGATTCTCTTTTTTAACTCTTCTAGCAGCTTCATCGAGTAAATTCTCATCGCTATTATCAAAACTTTTTAACGCTATTTCATAAAGCTCTCTAAGGAGCTTTGCATTATACGAGTTGTAAAATCCATCATTTGTAGCATTACTTATGCAATAAGTAAGTATATAAAGCAGCTTAAGAGCTTGTTTTTCTCCTATATGAGAGATAAAATTTAAGATAACTTGCTGGTTATAGATATCTTCTCTATTTGCGATATTATTCATAATAGTGTGGTTTTTTATTAAATTCACTCCCATATTTATAGCTTTTTGCGGCAGCCCTATCTTGCTTGCATAAGCTCTAAATATATTTGCTCCTATATTTGAATGATCTCCTACTAATCCTTTTCCAGCATCATGCATCAAAGCCACTAGTTTCATCAAGATTTTTCCATCTGCACAAAGATCGCTATGAAGGCTTTTTATAAAACTATCTTTGATATTTTCAAGATGATACAAGGCAAGTAAACTATACTCATCCACGCTATATTTATGATACCCGTCAAGCTGAGCTAGATGCCTTGTATGCTCCATAGGTTTTAAAAGTAAAAACAGAAGCTCACTATCTAAAAGTGCTTTTAATATACCAAAACTTCTATCTCTATAAAGTAATTTTTTGAATTCTACCAAGGATTTTTCAATGGACTCTTTTTGGATAATTGTACGTTTTAAGTAAAAAATCGCTCCTATATCAAATTTCAAATCAATATCCGGAAGCATCAAAAGATCTCTCACTAAATTTAATATATCTTTTGGTTTTTTATGAATCGGAGCGTAAATAGTATCATTTATATTGTAAAATCCGTTTTCAAGTCTTAAAACTCTTTTTTGAGTAAAATTTAAACCGCTATCAAAGAATCTTCTAAAAACAGTTTTAGCAAGATATCTTGAGTAAATATATATAGTATGCATAGACGATAAAGTCTTTACCATAAGCAAAACTTCGGCGCTAAGCATCTTTTTTTCTTTAGTCTGCATAACACTGCTTACTTCAGACAGATACTCGCTTTTAAGCTCATCATCTCCGCCACTTATTTGCAAAGCCGATCTTAGCGAACTGATAAAATCAACGCTTAAATTTAACTCGCTGATCTCTTTTTCACTTATAAATTTAAGCGCGTGCGACTTTGGACTATTTTCATCAACAGAATTTAAAAGCCAAAAAACTCTTTTAAAGTCATAAAATCCACCATAGCCGTTTTTAATATCTGGTTTTTGGCTTAATAATTTAATCTCGTCAAATGGAGTAAGTTTACTTAAATGAAATTTAATAAAATCATCTTTTTTATACTCTTTTAACTCAAAAATTTTATCTTTAGTCATCTTATAAAGCTGCTTTGATGCACATACATAACGCACTTGATAAAACATAGTTTTAAGTTCTAAATCGTCTTTTATAGCATCAAAAAGCTCGTCTATCTCATAATATACCGGATTAATATCTAAATTTATATCTTTAAGAAATTTAATATAACTTTTTACTATATCTTTTACATTGTAGCCAGCTACGTTTTTATAAGATATAAAAAAATCGATATCACTTCTAACGCTCATTTCACTTAAAGCGTAACTTCCAAGTGCTATAACAGATATAGGAAGCTGCTCATCATCGGGAGCAAATTCACCAAAATAGCTGATCTTAGTAGCCTCAAAAGCGCATTTAAAAAATTTATCTATCTCTTTGCTTTGATAAGTACCAAAGCTTCTACCACCTAATTTTATAAACTGCTTTTTAAGGGCTTTTTTGCACTTTAAAACTCCGTCTTTACAGCTAGCAAGTACGCTATCTTCGTCTTTGGATTTTAAAAATTTAATGCTGCTTACTCTACCCATTTTATTCCTTTGCCAAAATTTTATCAAAAATTTCCAAAAAAAAAGCTTTTTTAAGCCCTATTAGCATATAATTGTCTCTTAAATTTAAAAAAAGGTAAAATAAACATATATGAATCTACTAGATAAACTTCAAAACAAAAAGAGGTTGGGATTCGACGAAGGTTTAATGTTATATGATTTAGATCTTTTTACTCTTGGAAAATATGCAAATCAAATAAGACGGAAACTCAACTCTAACAAAGTTTATTTTAACATAAACAGGCATATAAATCCTACAAATTTATGCGCAGATACATGCAAATTCTGTGCATTTTCAGCTCATAGAAAAAATGATAACGCCTATACAATGACTCACGAAGAGATAATGAAAGCAGTAGACGAATCTGTAAAAAACGGCGTAAAAGAGATACATATCGTATCGTCTCACAATCCTTTTGTAACGCCGCAGTGGTATCTAGAAATATTTAAAATGATAAAACAGAAATATCCGTTTTTGCATATCAAAGCTATGACCGCAGCTGAGATAGACTATCTAAAACGAAAACACGGTCTTAGTTATGAAGAGACTATAGACAAAATGATAGAATACGGAGTAGATTCTATGCCAGGAGGCGGAGCAGAGATATTTGATGAAGATATCAGAGAACAAATATGCAAAGGCAAAGTAAGCAGTAAAAACTGGCTTTTAATCCACTCTTTATGGCACAAAAAAGGTCGTCAAAGCAATGCTACAATGTTATTTGGTCATATAGAAAGCCGCGCTCATAGAATTGATCATATATTACGAATACGGGATCTGCAAGATAAAGCCATCAAAAACGCTAATTCGGGCGGATTTAACGCTTTTATCCCGCTTGTTTATCAAAGAAATAATAACTACTTAAAAGTAGATGAATTTTTAGGTTCGGCTGAAATTTTAAAAACTATAGCTATAAGCAGAATACTTCTTGATAACATTAAACATATCAAAGCCTATTGGGCAACTTCTACTTTAAATTTAGCAATGGTAGCTCAAGAGTTTGGCGCCGATGATCTAGATGGAACTATAGAAAATGAGAGTATCCAAAGTAGCGCCGGAGCAAAAAGCAAACACGGAAAAAGTAAAAATGAATTTATAGAGCTTGTGCAAACAAGCGGATTTATCCCTGTACAAAGAGATAGTTTATACAACGAATTACAAATTTACGACTAAGGAGGCGAAGTGGATTATTTCAAGCTTAAAGAGAGTAACACTTCAGTAAAACAGGAATTTAACGCCGGACTTACAACATTTTTAGCAATGATGTATATAGTGCCGGTAAATATGCTAATTATGAGCGACGCCGGTATGCCAAAAGAAGCACTTCTTACGGCTACTGCGGTTATAACGATAATATCTTCTATATTTAATGGATTTTGGGCAAATACTCCAGTTGCGCTAAGCGTAGGAATGGGATTAAACGCATATTTTACTTACGGGCTTGTTATAGGTATGAAAATACCTTGGCAAACCGCGCTTGGCGTTGTGTGTATAAGTGCGATTATATTTGTCATTTTGAGCTTTACTAATTTTCGAATTTGGATTATAAAAAATATTCCTATAGATTTAAGACGAGCCATAAGTGCCGGAATAGGTGCTTTCATCTGCTTCGTCGGACTTAAACAGATGGGTATTATAATAGCTAGTCCTGCTACTTTAGTCGCAATAGGAAACGTATCTGATCCAAAAGTTTTTATAGGTATATTAGGTCTTGTTTTGATAGTTACTTTTTGGGCTTTAAAACTAAAAGCCGGATTTATACTAGCCGTTGTTGCCACATCGATGATAGCATGGATATTTGGAGTTTATCAAGCTCCAAATGAGATATTTTCAGCTCCGGCTTCTTTATCTCCTATATTTGGCGAACTTGATATATTAAGCGCTCTTAAACTCTCTTTACTTCCTGCTATCATTACATTTTTTATCACTCACCTTTTTGATTCGATAGGAACTTTAACAGGAGTTTGCAATAGAGCAAATTTATTTAACGACCACGATGAGGAAGGAACTAAAAAACTTGCTAAAAATTTAGAAAGCGACGCGATATCTAGCGTAGTTGGCTCCATAGTAGGAACTAGTACGATAACTGCTTTTGCAGAAAGTGCTAGCGGCGTAGAAGCCGGCGGAAGAACAGGGCTTAGTGCAGTTTTTACCGGAATGCTATTTGTATTAACTCTATTTTTGTTACCTTTATTTGGTTCTATACCATCAAACGCTATTTATCCGATACTTGTTATGGTTGGAGTTCTTATGTTTAGTGAACTAGGAAAAGTGAATTATAATGATCCGGCTATATGCGTATCAACGTTTCTAACTGTTATTTTAATGCCTCTTACCTACTCTATAACCGTTGGACTTAGTATAGGTTTTATCTCATATTTTACAGTTAAACTAGTTCTAAGAAAATGGGAAGATATAAACTTAGGCATTATCACATTAACGCTTATAAGTTTTTTAGCATTTCTAGTTACGTCTGCTCCATCGTTTTTTGGCGAGCTTATCGGTATAAATTAAGGAGATTAAATGATATTTTATGACTATGAATCATTTGCAAAAGATATAAAAATAATGGCAAAAAATATAAAAAACGAATTTGATCCGGACGCAATTTTAGGTATAGCTAGAGGCGGTTTAACTCTTGCTCATTCTCTTAGCGTTGCATTAAACAATAGAAATTGTTTTAGCTTGAACTCGGTTCATTATGAAGATACAAAAAAGCTTGATACTATAAATATTTTTAATATTCCGGACCTTAGCAAATTTAAGAAAATTCTGATAGCGGATGATATAATAGACAGCGGTGAAAGTATGATCGCTATAAAAAAAGAACTTTTAAAAAAATATCCGAATTTAGAGATAAAAGTAGCAACTATCTACTACAAAACCAAAGCTCTTTTGCTACCTGAATACAGCGTAAAAGAGGCGCATGATTGGGTAGAGTTTTTCTGGGATATAAAGCTGGATTAAACTATGAATAAAGTAGAACTGCTAATTATGTACTTTTGCACAGGACTTACGCTTTGCGTGTTGTACGCAACTCAGCCTATAGGTCCGGTATTTGAAAAAGAACTGAGCATTACAAGAACACAAGCTACTTTATTTACAACTTCTATGATGGCGCCACTAGCATTTGCTAGTATATTTTATGGATATTTACTAGAAAAAATCGAGATAAAAAAACTGCTTGTAGTCGCATTTTTGCTACTTGGGGGAAGTGAGATAACATTTAGTTTTACAAGCTCATATTTTTGGCTTTTAAATATTCGCGGATTTCAAGGACTTATAGTACCTGTGGTTTTAACAGGAATCATGAGCTACATATCTCAAATTTCTACCAAAGAAAATGTTACAAGCGCCATAGGAGCATATGTCGGAGTCACTATAATAGGCGGATTTTTAGGTAGATTTTTAAGTGGATTATTTACCGATATTTTTGGGTGGAGAATCTTCTTCTTATTGGTTGGAATATTGCTTTTAATGGCTGCTTTTTTGGTTTTTAAATTTAGTAGTAACATAAGCGCTAGCCTTATAAAGCCAAAACTCAAAGATATAGCTCATATTTTAAAAATCAAACACAATTTATATATTTATCTTATGATATTTGGTATATTTTTCTCATTTCAAGCTATACTAAATTTTATACCGTTTGAGCTTGCAAATTTAGGCAATGAATATAGCGGCAGTAAAACAGGTATGATGTATTTTGGATACATCATAGGCGTATTAGTAGCATTTAATTCTAAAAAAATAATCGCTATATTAAAAACGCCTTTAAATGCGATAATAATCGGTATAATCATATTTTTAGCTGCACTTCAGATATTTAGATTTGAAAGCTTTTTAGTAATGTTTTGTGCAATGTTGGTTTTTTGTCTTGGAAATTTTATCATTCATTCCATAGCAAGCGGATTTATAAATAAATTAGCAGATTCGCACAAAGGTATCTCAAACGGTTTGTACGTAAGCTTTTATTACGCAGGTGGCGCTCTTGGAAGTTTTATGCCTAGTTTTTTATATATAGTGTATGGATGGGGAGCTTTTTTAAGCCTTATCAGTGTTATTAGCGCCGTATCGTTAATGTTTGTATTTGCTTTGCGACATGAAAAGTATTAGTATTTTTAAAAATGAGTTATTTTTGCTATTTAGCGCTATTATATTTAATATTTTACTACTCATTTATAGTGTTTCAAATTTAAGCATAAGCTACAACGAAGCAATTATTTATTTCCAAAAAACAAACTTCTTAACCATAGTTACAAATGCTTCTACTATGTTGTTTGGACGCAATGACTATGCTTTAAGACTTCCTTTTTTGATCTTACATTTTTTAAATATATTTTTGATATATAAAGTTTCAAAGCCTATATTAAAAAGAAAATCCGATAGACTTATTTCGGCTATTTTATATATGTTTTTACCAGGAGTATTGGCAAGTGCTATACTGATAAATGAAGCCGGATTTGTGATATTTATAACTTTGCTTATTATATATTTCGAACAAAATAAAATGTTTAAATCTTTTATTTTTACGCTTTTAGTATCACTTATAATAAGCGAACCTTTTATAAGTTTATATATAGCTATAATATTTTTTGGAATATTCAAACGAGATAAAAAATTAGCTATTTTCGGGCTAATATTTTGTTTAGCATGGTTTTGGTTAAACGGTATCGACGCTTATGGAAAACCAAAAGGGTATTTTATAGACACGATAGGCGTATTTGCGGCGGTATTTTCGCCATTAATTTTTATATATTTTATATATACGGTATACAGAATCGCCATAAAAGAGGAAAAAACTTTTCTTTGGTTTGTTGCTATAACCGCTTTCGGAATCTGCTCTATAATATCTATAAGACAACGCCCTAGCCTTGAAATGTTTCTACCTTTTTGCGTGATTTTTATGCCTGTCATGGTACGTACGTTTTTTAGCTCATATAGAGCTAGACTCCCCAAATTTAGAATAAAATACAAATTTATTACAATTATAGTATTGACAACTCTATTTTTGAACTCGTCTGCTACTATATTTCATAACTTTTTATATGTATTTTTAAAAGATCCGAAAGACCATTTTGCCTATAAATACGATGTTGCAAAAGAACTCGCTCAAAAGCTTAATGAACTTGGTATAAGCTATGTAAAAACGGATCAAAATTTAGCCGTAAGATTGAAATTCTATGGCGTATTAAAAGGTAAAGAGTATATTTTGACTAGGAGTAAAAATGATAACTGCGACCAAACCGTTATAAAAATAAAAAAACTCGGCAAACAAATCGACAAATTTTATCTCTGTAAAATAATATAATCATGCTATACTACTACTATGAAAAAAGCATTTACACTAATAGAAATTATTATAGTATTAGTCATAGTCGGTATAATGGCGTCTTTTACGATTCCTAAATTAAACAGAAATGATCTTCGTTTAGCAGCAGATCAGATAGTAAGCCACATTCGATACACCCAACATTTAGCTATAATAGATGATAAATTTGATACAAAAGATACAAACTGGTATAAAGGTAGATGGCAAATTTTTTTTACCAAAACCATTGAAACAAAAAATAAGCAAACATATAATATATTTAACGATATAATAGGCGATTCTGCTGGATTTCCAAATAAAACAGAGCTGGCAAAAAACCCTTTAAACCCATCAAAGTATATGTCATCAGGATACTCTGGTGCCATTGATTCTAATAGCCCAGAAGCTAGTAAAGAGTTAAATTTAGAAGATACATATAATATAATAAATGTTAAACTGCAAGACGGATGCTCAAAACAAGGATCTCCTACTAGAATAACTTTTGATGAATTAGGACGCCCATACAAAGAAAATGTTACAAGCAATACTAGACATTCTCAAGATCTTATTACAAAAATATGTACGATAAAACTCACTCATACTAATAATGATTGCATATTTATAAAAGTCACGCCGATAACCGGTTTTGCGTATGTTGAGCAACCTGCAAAAAAAGCCGATTGCAAATAGCTCTACTCATTCCTAAGAGTTGTTAATATATCTACGTTGCTTGCTTTTTTCGCAGGATAATACGATGAAAATGCGACTATAAAAATAGCACCTATAATTATCATTGATAAATCGCTCAAAGATAGCTCCATAGGTAGCTTGCTACTTCCGTAAACATCTGCTGGTAAATTTATTATATCAAAACTCCCGAGTAGCCATACGCCAAAAAGTCCTAGAGCAAGCCCAAACAAGATCCCGCTTCCGCCTATACATAATCCTTGAGTAAAAAAACTTTTTTTAATCTCATTTTTACTAGCACCAAGAGCAAGCAAAAGAGCTATTTCTTGTCGGCGGTTCATAACAGTCATTAAAAGAGAACTTATGATATTTAAACTAGCAACTAAGATAATAAGCATTAAAACTATAAAAAGTGCCCTTTTTTCAAGTGCCAAAGCACTAAAAAAATTACCGTTTTGCTCCCACCAGCCAACTGCTTTTTGACCCGGCGGCAAGATATCGTTTAACTTTATGATATCTTGTTTTGGATTTTGAGAGTATATATGAATGCCATCAAATTTATCATCATCATACCCAAGAACTTTTCTCAAAGCATTAACATCTGTGTAACTATACGCTTTATCGTAAGCGATAAGTCCTGAACTAAAGTCCGCTACAGCGTTAAATCGCTTCATAGTAGGAACTATAGCTAGTCCAGTGGGGCTGTTTTGCATAAATATAAGAGTAATTTTTTCATTTTCTCCTAGCATAAATTCATTTTTTATGCCTTTGCCGATAACTATCTCAAATCCAGTAGGAATACTATCTTTTATAGCGTCTTTTATAACTGAGTTTATCTCTTTTTCATCATTGAAATCCACTCCAAATACAAGTCCACCCTCAAGTTGAGAACCGTTTTTCAATATAGTTTGAGTGCTTATATATGGACTTAGTTTTAAATTCGGAAACTTTTGCCTTAATTCATCTACGTCTAAGTTTGAAATCGATCCTTTAAGATGACTTAAAATCGTTATAGGATAGTTCATAGTAAAAAGCTTTCTTTCAAACTCTTTATCGAACCCATTCATTATAGCCATAGCGACTATCAACACCATCAAACCTATGCTTACGCCTAAAAACGCCAAAATAGAAGAAAGCGTGATAAATGGCTGAGTTTTATCAAATCTTAGATATTTTAATAGTAGATATTTTACCATACTAGGCAAAAACTCCTTTTTTTGGACCGCTTTTTCCGCAACAATCTTTATATTTTGTTCCGCTTCCGCACGGGCAAGGTTCATTTCTTGCAGGTTTTTTTTCAAATTTATTTTGCAAATTTGTTTCGTCTTGCATTTTTTCTAAAGCTCTATCCGTATTTTCATCATCCTCTGTTTTAAATCTAACTATCTGAAGCGTCTTAATACTCTCATTTTTAAGTCTATTAACAAGCTCCATGAATAGATTGTAACTCTCTTTTTTATACTCGGTAAGCGGATCTTTTTGATTATATCCACGAAGCCCGATACCAGTTTTCAATATATCCATTTGATACAAATGCTCTCTCCAAGCACCGTCTAAAACTTGCAAATACAGAACTTTTTCTATATTTTTTCTTTGTTCATCATCTATAACCGACATCTTCTCGTCATAATCTTTTGCAAGTTTATCTATTACTTTATCTGCTAAACTATGATAATCCAGTCCTTTTATCTCATCTTCGTCTATCTTAGTTCCGCTCTCGCCATATACAACTTCGCAAAGTCTTGATATATCAAACTCATCTCCAAGTCCGCCATCAAATATATTGACCTCATCTAGCAGAGTTTTTACGAAATCCTGTCTATTTGATATAATTTTATCTTTTAAGTCATAATCTGGATTTAGAAGCTCATCTCTATACTTATATACTGTTTTTCTTTGCTCATTTGCGACATCATCATACTCCAATATATGCTTTCTACTCTCAAAATGTAAACTCTCAACTTTCTTTTGAGCATTTTCAACAGCTCTTGTTACAAGTCTACTCTCTATACTTTCACCCTCTTCTATACCAAGCCTGTCCATTATAGCTTTTATCTTATCACTACCGAATATCCTAAGAAGACTATCTTCAAGACTAAGATAAAATCTACTAAGCCCCGGATCTCCTTGACGTCCGGCACGTCCTCTTAGCTGATTATCTATACGTCTGCTTTCGTGGCGTTCTGTTCCTATAATATAAAGTCCTCCAAGCTCTCTAACTTCATCGTCTATTCGTATATCGACACCGCGTCCAGCCATATTTGTAGCTATAGTTACGGCGCCTTTTGCTCCGGCTTGAGCTATTATTTCAGCTTCTTTTTCATGGTTTTTAGCATTCAAAACAGAGTGTGCTATTTTCTCTTTAACTAACATTTTGTGAAATATCTCACTCTTTTCTATACTTGCAGTTCCGACTAAAACCGGCTGACCTTTTATGTTTGATCTTTTTATCTCTTCTATAACGGCTTTAAATTTTTCATTTTCAGTTTTATAGATAAGATCATCTCTATCTACTCTTTTAATAGGAACATTTGTAGGTATAGATATAACTTCTAACTTATAAATTTGAGAGAATTCAGTAGCTTCAGTCTGAGCAGTACCGGTCATACCAGAGAGTCTAGAATACATTCTGAAGTAGTTTTGAAACGTAATATCTGCTAAAGTTTGGCTCTCTTCTTGAATTTTTACGCCCTCTTTAGCTTCTAACGCTTGATGTAGTCCCTCGCTAAATCTTCTGCCTTCACTAAGTCGTCCGGTAAACTCATCGACTATAATAACTTGCGAATCTCTTACGACATAATGAACATCTTTCTCAAATAAATTATGCGCTTTTAGTGCTTGGTCAAGGTGATGACTGAGAATAGCATTTTCTAAATTATACAGATTATCCACCCCAAAAAGTTTCTCGGCTTTTGCTATACCTGCTTCAGTTATCATTATCGTACGGTTTTTTTCATCTACTACAAAATCTCCAGTAGCTTTAGAATTCGGAACTCTTGGATCAGCAGCTTCGCCTCTTACTAACTGTTTAGCAACTACATCTGCTTGTATATAACCATCAAGAGTGCGATTTGTAGGACCACTTATGATAAGAGGCGTTCTAGCCTCATCTATCAATATACTATCTACTTCATCAACGATAACGAAATTATGCTCTCTTTGAACTTTTTGACCGACTTCAAATTTCATATTATCACGCAGATAGTCAAAGCCAAATTCATTATTCGTACCATAAGTTATATCGCTATTATAAGCGATTTTTCTTTTTTCATCATCATACTCGCCACTCAGAATTACACCTACGCTAAGACCCAAAAAGTTATAAATTTCACTCATTTGCGTAGCATCTCTTTTTGCAAGATAGTCATTTACGGTGACGACGTGAACACCTTTTTCATCCATAGCGTTTAAAACGACTGGAAGCGTAGCAACTAGTGTTTTTCCTTCGCCGGTTTTCATTTCGGCTATTCTTCCGTCATTTAAAACCATTCCTCCTATAAGCTGGACATCAAAATGGCGCATATTTAAAGTTCTTTTTGAAACTTCTCTGACTATTGCAAAAACATCATTTAAAATATCATCTTTTGTCACTTTTTTTGATAATAAATCGACCTTTAGCTTACTAAATTCACTCTTCAACTCATCATCGCTTAAATTTGAATATTTGCCCTCAAGAGCATTTATCAATGCGACACGTTTGAAATATTTTTTAATCTCTTTATCGTTTCTAGTGCCAAAAATTTTCTTTGCAATAGCTGTAATCATCTTTTAACCTTATTTCAAATTTAATAAACTGTTATTTTATCTAAAAACGGTTAAATTTATGCTTTATGCTTTTGTTAGCTTATTTTAGGTAAAATTATACCTTTTAAAAGTACTCAGACTCTAAGGGAAAAATATGAAAAAATTTATAATCATTTTAGCCATTGCCATCAGCGTTTTTGGAGCTAACGAACTTGATTTCAATACGCTTTCAAGCAACTTCACGCAAACAGTCACGAGTCAAAATAAAAAAATAACGTATACGGGATACTTTGTAGCACATAAAGAAATAGGCGCATTTTGGCATTATAAAACCCCTGCCACTAAACTTATATATTTTAATTACGGAAGAGTTACGATTTTAGAGCCTGAGCTAGAACAAGCCATACTTACAGACTTAAAAGACTCTCCAAATTTAACAGAAATTTTAAGGGCAGCAAAAAAAGTTTCTAACAACGAGTTCAAAGCAGTATATGATGACACTTCATATAATATTAAGGTAAAAAACTCACTGCCATCAGAGATAAGCTATAGCGATAAACTAGGAAATATAGTGAAAATAACTCTTACAAACACGAGGAAAAATGAGCCTATAAATACAGGAATTTTGGAACCCAATATCCCTGAAAACTTTGATATATTAGCAAACTAAGACTAGATAGTTTGCTAAGTTTAAATTTATAAATAGCAAAAATATCTAATTTTCTCCAAAATCTTTTCCAAAGTCTTTATTTAAATTTAAATTATAGTTATCTGTTTTATTCTTTGCTCCGTTATTTGTAGGGCAAAGATCTCTTTCTTTTATAGCTTTTATTATCTTTTCTATATCTATTTCGTTCAAAATCTTAAGACTTATTATATAAATTTCATCGATATCTAAAGAATATTTTTTTGATATATATTTTATAAGAGTTGTTTTAAAGCTCTCTTTTCCTCTAGAAGTCATAAGATCTTCGGCATAAAAACTACCAACTACAACATTCAAAGAATCATAAATAGCAGACTCATTTACATTCTCGTCTCTAGCTATAAACTCTAAACTCATGGAGATTTTTTTCATATTATTTGCTCCTGATTTTGAGTATAAATCGCTCTCAAAATTATCTATACGCAGAGTTCCTGCAATCATAGATACACAAAATAGAACAAAAAGAATCGGTTTTCTCATATGTTATTCTCCTTTATAAATTTGCTATTTCTATAAAAATCACTAACCTCATTGTCTATCTTAACCACTTTTTTTAAATAATCTGCGAAATCTATATTTTTTGTGTACTGTATATAAAGTCCATCTGCGCTAATAGCTCTTGAAAGTGCGACATATAGCTGACCGTTTGCAAATATATTATCCAAGTTACAGGCAAATTTTTCTATACTCATACCTTGAGATTTATGGATAGTAATGGCGTAAGCTAATTTCAAAGGAAACTGCATATAGTTGGCTTTTAAAGTTTGCGACAATTCTTCATCTTTCATATGATAATCATATAGCTCATAAGTATGTGGTTCTACTCCTATGACTTCTCCACTATCTTTTTGCACTAAAATAATCTCAACTCCGTCATCTCCTTTTACAAACTCTCTTATAATACCCTGCTCTCCGTTATAATATTCACCCCATTTATTAGCTAAAAACATAACTTTAGCTCCCTTTTTTAGCCTAAGTTCACAAGGAGAATTCAAATTTGAAATCCATTTCTGTAAAGCAACGCTGTGCAGTGAGTTATCATAAATTTTAGTTTTAGCCACTATCGTCTCTAAATTAGAGTTTATCTCGTTTAAACGCTGTTCATTTAATCTATCGGCTTCATAATTTCTACCAAAAAGAGCAGTTATATTGTTTGGAATTTCACGCACCATTTTGCTTTTTAAAAAGTCGCAAATTTCATCGTCTATCACTCCTATTCGTATTTTAGATAGTATCTTATAAAAGCTGATATCTTTAGTTCTTTTTGAAACTCTAAGCTCTACATTTGTGAGATTTAGACTATTCCAAGCATTTGAGCTAAATGCGTAATTAAAGCTAAATAATAGATTTTGAACAGATTTTTTTACTGGCGGAAGTTGATAAAAATCCCCTACAAGCAAAACCCTGCCTCTAAATCCAGACCAAATAAGTCTTAAACTTATCATCTCCATAAGCTCAGCGCTTACCATGGAAATCTCATCGATGATTAATAAATCACAATTTTTAAGTATTTTTTTTAGCTCATTTAACTTTGATTTTTGCTTTTTATCAAGAAGTTTTAACTCTTCAAAATTCTCGCTAATTCCAAATTTAAAAAAACTATGACAACTAACACCTCCTACTCCAACAGCGCTTATACCGGTGCTTCCTAGCACAACTACATTTTTAAACCCGCTTTTATAGTGGCTAATTATCTCTTTGATAGTATAACTTTTTCCAACTCCGCCACCGCCGGTTAAAAATAGATTAGAATCATTTAAAATGTTTAAAATATCGTTTAACAAATCAAACCCTATTTTTGTTATAATTACTATATTATACTAAAAATTTGAGGAAATTATATGAAAAGACTTGTTTATTCTGTTTTAGTACTATTTTTTGTCGGGTGCGCTCCCAAAATAGATCAAATTCCGCAACCAGAACCTATACTTAGCCTTAAATTTGAGCAAAACGCAAGTATTTTACCAGATCTTGGTAAAAGTATCAAAGCTAACGAATTTGAGCTATTAAGTAAGTTTTTTAGCGTCTGGAACGATGAGATCAAAGAGAGTAAAAACGAGCTTATGTGGGCTTTTAACATATATAAAAACAGTCCAAATAAGAAGTATTACGGAGAGAGTAAACTCCCAAGAAGCGATGAGTGGTTTTTGGCTCAAAAAAATAATGCAAATTTTGATAAGTTCAAAAGCATTTTGCAGCCTGCTATTACAATTGCAAATACCGAAGTTAGGGATTTTCCAACTATAGAAAAACTATTTTTAGATCCATCTAAAGCCGGAGAAGGATATCCGTTTGATTACTTGCAAGAGTCTGTTTTAGGTGCTTTTCATCCACTTTTAGTATCTCATTTTAGTAAAGACGGTGCGTGGGCATTCGTAAAAAGCGACTCTTTGTGGGGTTTTGTTAGATCAAAAGATATCAAATTGCTAACAAAAAGTGAAGCAGATGAGTTTCAAAGATATAAATTTGCGGTATTTACAAAAGATAATGAAGCGATAAAAGATGAAAACGGTAATTTTCTGTTTTATTCTAGGATAGGATCGATATTTCCGTACGACTCTGAGGATTACTTCTCTTTTAAATTTAAAAATAACTTCACAATAAGCAAAGAGTATGCAAAACAGTTTCAAACAATAAATAGCCAAAATTTAAAAACAACATTAAATGAACTGCTTGGTCAAAATTATGGATGGGGTGGAGAAAACAAGCTAAGAGACTGCTCACTATTTATAAAAGATTATTTTAGCTCATTTGGTGTTTGGCTACCTAGAAACTCAAAAGCTCAAGGACAAATTGGCAGAGTTATAAATTTAAAAAATTTAACAAATAATGAGAAAAAAGATATGATAAAAAAATACGCAATTCCGTTTTTAACACTACTTTATATGCCCGGGCATATTATGATATATGCAGGAGATATAAACGGAACTTTAACATCGGTACATGACTCATGGGGGATAAAAACTAAAGATAACGGCAGGGCCATGATAGGCAAAATCGCCATAACCGATCTAGAGATAGGAAAAGGAAACGAAAGCATAAGCGATGAGGCTCTATTACTTTCTAAAATAACATCTATGAATATAATCATACAAGATGAAAAATCAGCATTTCAAAATGGTTATGGAGTGAAAATAGAAGACAATAAAGTAATTTTTGATGATAATTCTAGTATGATTTTTGATGATGGAAAACAAAAAACATATGATGAACTCATAAAGCGTCCAAGCATAAAAGATATGCTGGCTTATGATTATCCGCTGCTTGAGCCTCTTGATGCAAAACTTATAGATGCGGGGAGATTCAGAAATGAGCAATTTTTCTCAAAAATATATGGAAAAACAAAAAATGAAGTGCAATCAAATTTAATTGATGTCGTATGGCTTAAAAATTCAGTCAATAAAACATTTAAATTTAACTCAAAAAACGGTGCTGCAAAAGCACTGCAGAAAGTTAGCGACGAACTGGATTTTATGGTAAAAAACAATCCAAATTTATTAAAATACTTAGATAATCCAGCAGGAACTTTCAACTATAGAAAAATATCAAAAACCGATCTTTTATCGGCTCATAGCTGGGGTATAGCCATAGATATAAATGTCAATATGAGCGACTACTGGCAATGGAGTAAAGACGGGAAATATCATAATAATATACCAAAAGATATAGTAGAAGTTTTTGAAAAAAATGGTTTTATATGGGGAGGAAGATGGGAACATTTTGATACAATGCATTTTGAATATCGTCCGGAGTTTAGCCATATTTGGCTAAACAAAGGATAATAAGGGGGTTTAATATATTAATCTAATTTAAAACGGCTCACTGTTGGTATATCTAGATCATCTGAATTCACATTTACATCATATCCAGATGCTCTTCTGTAAGCACCAAATATATTTTGTTCTCTTTTTTCTTGAACTGCTTCAGGCACAGGAGCAGCCTCAGGCTGTTTTGTACTGTTTTTATCATAAAAACCAGTAGCTACTAAAGTTACTTGAACTCTTCCTTCTTCCATAGTATCATCAGTAAGAGTTCCAAAGAATATATCAGCATCTGCGTCTGCACTATCTTCTACTATAAGCATGGCTTCACTTATATCACTCATAGGGCAGCTTGGGTGGAATCTAAAATGCACTAAAACTCCCATTGCGCCTTTGATATTCATATCATCAAGAAGCGGAGATTGGATCGCATTTTTAAGAGCCTCTTGTGCTGCTTCTTCACCATCAGCCTCTCCAACTCCCATAAGAGATAATCCTCTATGACTCATAGCAGTTCTAACATCGGCAAAGTCAAGGTTGATATCGCTTTTTCCAGAACTCAATACTATGGAACTCATACCGCTAACAGCGCGAGCTAATATATTGTCAACCTCTTTAAAGCTATCTTTTATACCAGCTTTTTTGTCTATTATTCCCATAAGTTTTTGATTTGGTATAACAACTATGCTATCGCACTCTTTTTTTAGTTCCTCTATACCTTCAAGAGCCAATCTCATTCTTTTTTTACCTTCAAAAGCAAAAGGAGTAGTAATAACAGCTACCGTTAAAGCGCCTACCTCTTTAGCGGCTTGAGCAATTATGGGAGCTGCCCCGGTACCTGTACCGCCGCCAAATCCAGACGCTATAAAAACTATATCAGAATATTCCAAAGTAGTTTTGATCTCTTCATAACTCTCAAGGGCAGCTTCTTTACCGACTTCAGGAACCATACCTGCACCAAGACCTCTAGTTTTTTTCTCTCCTAACTGTATTCTAGTTGTAGCCGAAGAGTCTTCTAATGCTTGAGCATCGGTATTTGCAGCTATCAAATCAACGGATCTCATTCCGTCTTGATTATTTATGCCTTCTCTTACAATATGATTTATCATATTGCCGCCGCCGCCGCCTACTCCAACAACTTTTATTTTGGCGCCATATATGTTTTTATTCTCTTCTACTGTGAAACCGCCCATATCATCTCCCTTATTAGAATAAATTTTTTAGATAATTAATAAACTTAGAAAACGGATTAATGCTATCTGCCATATCTATCCTTTTGGCTCCAACATCGTTCTTTATAGAATCGTCATTTTCTATCTTTAAATCAATACCTTTTAGGTCATTATTTTGAGTATTTATGCTAATTTCATCTTCAATACCTTCATATATCTCATAATCTTTATCAAATTTATCTTTAGTGTCACTGTGTAATACTTGATCACGCTTTTCATCCATTTCTTTTACAGATATTAAACCTCTATTTTTTATCATAGGTTCATCTTTGTATCTTAGTTTTCTTTCAGAGTCTATCTCATAAGGAGTAAAATAACCAGCACCATACAAACAAAGCCCTATCGCACACGAATTTGCAGGATCTTTAAATACGTCTATAGAGCTTTCAAACTCTCTTGGTCTAGCTATTCTTACTGGCATGCTATCAAATACGGCTGAGGCTAACTCTCTTAAGCCGTCTAATTTTGTCATCCCGCCAGTTAGCACAACTCCTGCTCCTGCTAGATCTTTATAATTACTCTCGCTAAGCATCTTAGCAAGTATCATCAAAGTTTCTTCTACTCGCATATAAATAACTTTTGTAATTACGCTAATATCAACTTCGTGGCTTGAGTTTTCATCTCCCAAATCAGGCAACACGATAAGCTCGTTGCCTTGATTTTTAAGTGTTCCGTATTTAACTTTTATATCTTCTGCAACTGTAGGAGGAGTATGTAAAATAGTAGATAAGTCAATTGTGATATTTGATGAGCCTACACCTAAAAACTCATTATACCTAATAGAGTTACCAGAATGAATAACCATATTACAACTAGCTCCGCCCATATCTATAAGTACGGCTCCCAAAGCTTTTTCATCTTCATTCAAAGTAGCTATAGCTGAAGCATAGCCGGATAATACTATATTATCAGCTTTTAAACCAGCTTTTTCTATAGCTTTTCTTAAATTCATAACTGCTGATTTTTGTACTACGATAATGTGAGCTTGAACTTCAAGTCTAGTGCCGTTCATACCAAGCGGATCTTCTATATTGTCTTGTTCGTCTATTTTAAAATTATACGGTAAAGTGTGTATGATCTCATAATCGTGCGGGATCTTTACCTTATATTCGGCTGAGCTTATAGCACGTTCAATCTGTTTTATATTTACTTCGCGTTCTGGTATGTTTATAACGTCTTTGCAGTCTATGTTTTTAGCATCTTTACCAGATATGGATACTATAACTTTATCAAATTTTGTTCCTGCTATTCTCATTACATCATTTACGACTGCTTTAATAGAGTTTGATGCTAATTCAATATTTGTGATAGAACCTTTTTTTAATCCTTGTGATTTTACAGACCCCATGCCTATCACTTTAATCGCATTATCTGATCTAGTGCTGCTATTCTCACATTCAGCCATAATAGCACAAATTTGTGTGGAGCCGATGTCTATACCAAGTATCTTAGTTCCCACGATTATTACCTTTTATAGTATTGTTCAATTTTGTAACGTTTTTGCAAAGCATCTAATAGATCTCGCTCTAATTGTCCATTTTTTATAGCACTAGCATTTTGAGAGAGTAGAGCATTATACTCTTTTACTTTATCTAAATTTAAAAGTCTCTGCTCTAAAATACTATACACAACAGCCTTTGTATCTAACATAACATATCCGTTTTTATTTGGACTTTCAAATAGCTTCATGATAAACGTTAAATACTCAGTTTCGCTAAGTCCGTCGATACTTTTTTTAGTATCTCTACTTACAAATCCTATATCTTTTCCACTAAAATTGTTCAAAGATTGTTTTGCTTTTTCTTCGAGAAGTTTTTTACCTTTTTCATCCATATAAACCTTGGTAAGAGCATCCTTTGCCTCTTCATAGCTCATCACTTCTGGCATATTTTTGCCAACTAATTCTGCTATCATATATCCGTTTTTGTACTCAAACGGCTTTAAAACATCGCCTACTTTAGCATATCTTAGCTCATTTATAGGAAAATCCTCATTATCTTCTAATACTGTTACTGCAGTAGTAGCGTTTGATTCTCCTTTTTTTATCTTTAAATACTCTTCAAGGGCTGTTTTTCTAGCTTGTTTTAGCTCATAATCGTATTTTACGTCATCTTTTGCTTTGTCAAAAGTTAAAAGTTTATCAAAACCGTCTCTATAATTGCCTCTGTTTTCTTCAAAAAATTCCTCTAAAACGGTATCATTCACATCTATATTAGTTTGCGGTATAAATTTTGTTTGTAGCTCAAATTTGCTCTTAGTTAGATATCTATTTTTACTTTTTTCCCATAGATCTTTTAACTCGTTTTCATCTACTGAAATACTGTTTTTATCGGCTTTGATAATGTTTATAGAAACCTTATCTTCCATAAAATAACTAGAAGCCAAAATATCCAAATCCGTCTGATTTGTTTTTAAATTTATAGCATCAAAAAATTTGTTTAATAAAAGTTTATTCGTAAGTTCATTTTCAAAATCTTTTGGAGTGATTCTAGCTCTTTTTAATGTATCTTCATATCTGCTTTTATCGAATTTACCATCTACTTGAAAACCTTCATCCGACGTCAAAGCCGCTATAAGTTCCTCTTTGGAAACCATAAGTCCTATATCGTCAACATAATTTAAAAATAAATTTTCTTGGATTAATCTTTGTAAAGCGATTCTATCAAGCCCCATTTCATCAGCTTGTTCTTGAGTAAATTTACCCTCAGATAAACTCGAATAATAATTATATAAATTGCTATAAGTTTTTTGAAATTCTTGGATTGTAATATTTCTATTTCCTACTTTCGCTACCGAAGTTGCTCTATTACTATTAAGATCATAAGCACCCCAACCAACAAAACCTGCTCCGACAAATGCAATAGTGCTTATCCAAATAGTCACAACCAAATACTTTTTATGCTTCTGCATCCAAGTTAACATAATTTTCCTTTATCATAAATCGCAATAAACATCGCAATTCTACCAAAACTCTGTTTAAATTACCTTAAAATCATATGCTAAAATTAAATTTTGTAAAATTTTACTAACTTTTTTACTAATTCACAAACCTAAATTTAAATTTTGAAATCTGCTTGCATAATTTATCATTTTACAACTATTTTCTAAAAGAGCTACCGTCTTTGCCAGATCATACGCAGTTCTTTCATATACATAAACACCATATCCTTTTATAACCATGATATTGCTGTTTTTTTCTATCATATACCTACATATCTCAGATGGAGCTCTCTCATACCAATCATCAAATTGCTTTATATCATAAATAAATATATTATCAAATTTCATATATCCAAAGTAATCTCGCGGTTCAATAGTTATATGATCCATGCTGTAAGCTGTCAAATAAGGCGGCATCGCGTAACAAATATATTTTGCCTCGCCGATATTTTTATATATATTTAGATGTATATCGCTATCTATGCTAGCATCGTTCCATCTATAATCTTTTTTGGAATAAAGCAAAGTCAGATCATCGTTGCTAAGTCCATCAAATATCGCATCTTTTTTATTGATAACAAACTGATTATGCTCGATTCTAGCCGATATAGATCCATGGAATATACCGAAAAAATTCTTTTTAAACATAGATGCGGATATCTTTTTTATCTCACCCATAGAGTATTCAATATTCATAACTTTTCCTAAATTATTTGTGATAATTATAGCAAATATCCGGCTTTTATTACAACTTCAATAAATTTATGCTAACATACTAAAATAATCTTATATTAAGGAAACGTGTTGGATTCGCCTCATATACCGGTTTTGTTAAAGCCTGTTTTGAACTCTTTTAAAGATATAAAAAACGGTACTATATTAGATTGTACATTAGGGTACGGTGGACACAGCGAAGCTATTTTGATATCAAATCCAAATTTAAAAATCATAGCTTGCGATAGAGATAGCGAATCTTTATCATTTTGCAAAGCTAAATTTGAAAAATACTCAGATAGAATAAAAATTTATAAAAGTAATTTTGCAGGAATTTTAAATAAAATAGACCACGAAGATATAAGAGGTATCTTAGCCGATATAGGAGTTAGCTCACTTCAGTTAGATCTTGACGAAAGAGGATTTAGCATAAATAGCAACAATTTAGATATGAGAATGGATAAAAATCAGACTTTTAGCGCAAAAGAGTTGATAAACTCATATTCAAAAGATCAATTAGCGGATATTTTTTATAAATACGCAGAGCTTCCAAATGCAAAAAGTTTAGCTCAAAAAATAGTAGACGCAAGAGGCAAATCTCCTATAAAATCAGCAAAAGAGTTATCTAGTATTATAGGTCGTTCAAATTTAAAAAACAGAAGCGTAAGCATAGCTATTTTGGCTTTTCAAGCGATACGAATAGAAGTAAATAAAGAACTTGACGAGCTAAATAATCTTTTAAATTTAATAAAAAGTTCAAAAATAAACAATGCAATTTTAGATATAATCTCATTTCACTCTTTAGAAGATAAAATAGCAAAATCAACATTTAAAGAGTGGGGAAAAAGCTGCATATGTGATAATTTTGTTATGAAATGCGAGTGCGGAAATAACCATTCAATAGGAAAAATATTAACAAAAAAACCGATAACTCCGAGCGAGGATGAAATAAAACAAAATCCAAGAAGCAGCTGTGCTAAAATGAGAATTTTTCATATACAGAGGAATGTATGAGCGATAAAGACGAACTGTTACAAAGGCATGATGAAGAGCTTAAAAAAGAGCATAATCTAAACTTTCAATCTCTCATGGCTGCATATTTTATGCTGCTCCTAATACTCTGCGTTACGATACCGAAAATTTACATCAGTAATGAGATCTACTACACTAGCCGTGATATAGCGGAATTAAAAAATAAACTAAACGTTCTTTTAGAAGAAAATAAAGTTTTAAAAGCTAAACTAGAAAAAATAAGATATAAAAACCAGATCATCGATAATATGAGCTATTGATGAACATAGCTATTTCTAAATTTATAAAAACATACGATCCGGCAAATTTTGCCTTTAGTTTTGCCCTTAAAGCGTCTATTTCTATGATAGTATGCGGATGTATGGCTTACTATTTTTTCGGTGTTTACGGAGCTATTTTTGCTGCAAATGCGTCTATGAATCTATTTTTTATCAACTCTCTTGATGGAAGCGATTTTACTAAGATTAAATATTTTTTCTTATATGTGGTTTTAGCTTCTATGTTTTTACCGTTTGCAAAATTAGCTTATGAAGCGAGCTGGCTGCTGTTTTTACCTACATTTATTTGGATGCTTTTTGTAGGATTAAGTAGTTTATTTAATCAAAATTTAAACAAAATACTATCTATAGTCAATATCTCAGGACTAGTAGCATTAATAGCTCAAAGCAGCGGTGATTTAGAAGTTAAAAACAGTATTTTCGGGATAATTATCGGCGGAATTATAGCTTCAATTTTTCGTATAATGCACATAGGAACATACGGAAAATTTACTAAAAAAACTTACAATCTTTTGCTAGAAGATCTTATGGACATGAGCAAAAACCTATTCAATACAAAGAATTTTGAATACTCTAGCGCCGAGTGTGAGAAACATATAGAAGCGATAAAAAAGATATTTGCAAATCAAAGTTCAAATTTAAAAGACGAGAGGATTATCATACACCACGCAAGGGCGATATTTTATCTATATAAGTCAGAAGATATTTTTCACTCTTTGATCGCTATAAAGAGATACTTTGGAACCATAAAAGATGAAAATTTACTAAAAGAGATACAAGATGAAATCACACATAATTTAAAAGAGTTGAAAAATATATTTAACGACAAAAACGCATATATCAAAACAGATGCTATAGATAAGCTAAACGATACACAATACCTTATATTCAGAGCTTCTTTGAATGTTTTATACTCCAAATTTTGGCTTATAAAAAATGGAGGAGAAGATAAAATAAAATTAGAAAATGCTAAAGAAAAAAGCATAAAAATGATAATTTCTGATATAAACTTAAAAAACCCGGCCGTACAAAACTCGATCAAACTAGCACTTGGCGTATCTATAGCTATATTAATAGCTCAATTAACGCAGATAAATCACGGAGTATGGATAGCTATCGGAGTACTTAGCGTAAGCAGAGCAAGTTCATATATGACGAAAGTTGTTGGATTTAATAATATAAAAGGAGCATTAATCGGCGTTTGTTTGGGGCTTGTTCTTATATACTTTTTCAAAACAAACTATATTTTTATACCTATTATTATCATTTCGATCTTTCTTACGTTTTATCTGAAAAATTTCCCGACCATATACTTTACATCTATGTTTATGCTGGCTTTTACGCTAATTTTTTCTGTGATAAAAACTGATTTTATAGATTTGATAATATTTAGAGTAACGGATATTTTGATAGGATTTTTTGTAGCTTTTGGCGTAACTGTTCTATTTTTCAGAAGATCTACCGAGCTAAAATTAAGTTCAAATTTCGATACACTTATAAAAAAACTAGATATATTGGCAAAATCTATCTATAATCAAAAAGGCAAATTTGTAGTAAAAGAAAACTCGGTTCTAATTGCATTAAGCGGTTATAAAACAGCGGTTTTAGAAAATGACAGAAGTAAAAATTTTAAAATATACTTAGAAATTTATAAAAATCTTTATGAGATAAATAGCTTACTTATAAATTTAAAAGATTACATAAAATCGATACAAAATAAAGATAAATTTGATATCATAGAAGCTCATTTTAACTCAGATATGAATATCATAATAACAAGATTTGAGATGATAGGCAAAAAATTGAACAAACTTCCTTATTATTTCTATGACGATGTAGAGGATAAACTTATATGTAATGACGAAAAAATAAGCTATCTCTTAAAAATTATAGCTGAAAAGCAAGCAAAAATTATGGCAAATACGGAGTTATTTATCAGATGACACTCTAAGAACAAGCTGATCTAAAACATATTTTTCAAGATCTTTTCTTGGTATCTCTTTTTTGATGGCTTCATTATAAATTATCTCTATTTTTTGAGAGTATTTCTCATAAGGAAAATATGGAAAATGTATATCCCAAGCTTTTTTTATAAGTTCATGACTTATACTTTTTCTAGCCCAAACTTTAAAAAAATCAAATCCTATAAAAACAAGAGCCGTCATAATCATCGTGCCTATAATAGAGTAATGAAAGTCTATTTTTTCAAAAATTTTATGCAAAATGATAATCGCCGCAGCTAATATAATAAAGCATAAAATTCCATAAATAATATAAAGTCTACCGTCTCTAAATCTAAAATTTAACTTAGATGGATCAACTAGCATTCCTTCATTAAATAGGCAATTAGCCTCAAGAAGATCTTTAAATAATACAGGTTGCTTTGATACGATAAACAGTTTTTTAAATATAAATTTTCTTAGTTTTTCTAACATCTTTTTTTACTTTTTTTATTTTTTGAATAATATATTATATCAAAAATAAGTGAAATATGGATAAAATACTCGAAATTTTAATAGGAGTAGATATTATGGCAGCAGGTGACGCAGAAAACATCGTATATTTAAATGGGGAATTTTTAAATAAAAACGATGCTAAGATCAGCATATTTGATCGTGGTTTTATATTTGGAGACGGAATTTATGAAGTAGTTCCTATAATAAACTCAAAGCTAGTCGATAAAGAAGATTTTTGGGATAGATTTCAAAGAAGCCTTAAAGCAATCGAGCTTGAGCTGTCTATAGATAAAGATGAATTTGAAAAGATACTTTACGCATTGATAGAAAAAAACAGCGTGAAAGAAGGCGGTATCTATATGGAAGTTACAAGAGGCGTGAGCGAACGTGAGTTTAAATTTATAAAAGGACTAAAACCTACTGTGATGGCGTTCGTTTATCAAAAAGAGATATTTAACAATGAATATGCCAAAACAGGAATAGAAATAATAAGCACTCCTGATATCAGATGGAAAAGACGAGATATAAAATCAATATCTCTCCTAGCTCAATGTTATGCAAAGAATGAAGCGTATAAAGTAGGTGCTTATGAGTCTTTTATGGTAGAAGATGGATTTGTAACAGAAGCAAGTAGTAGCAGCGCATTTATAATAAAAGACGATACCCTTATCACTAAACCTCTTTCCAATGAGATCTTGCCTGGAATAAGACGAAAAGTTTTGCTAGCACTAGCAAACAAAGCCGGACTTAGAGTAGAACAAAGAAAATTTACTATGGATGAAGTTTATAATGCCGATGAAGTATTTATCAGCGCTGCCACTTTGATACTTCTACCTGTTATAAAAGCCGACGGAAAACTAATAAACAACGCAAAGATAGGAAAATACTCACCAAAACTGCGTGAATTATATATAGAGCGTTTGAAAAAAGAAGCCGGACTAATGTAATCCAAAAGTATCCCCAAACAAATATTTGGAGATACTTTAACTTGCACAAATTTAAAATCAAGTTTTAAATTTGTTAAGATTATTCTCAAGATCCAAAGACACCTCTTTTAGACTTTGAGAAGCACTGATAAATTTAGAAGCTATCTTTGTATTGTTATCAAGTATTGTCACGGACTCTTTGGACTGTTCTAATAAACTCTCAATTTTACTATTTATATCAGTAGTTTTGTCTGCTACTTCATTTGCTAGTCTCATAGACTCAGATGTCGTACTTTGAGTAGTTCTAGCCATATCCATAAGGCTATTTGCTTCATCACTTAAAGATGCTATATGAACTGCATTTTCATTTAAAGATGAGCCTAGATCTCGAACAGCTTTTATCATATTTTGTGCATTCGAATCAATATCTTTTAAAGAGTCGTTTGTTCTTTCGGCCAAAACTCTTACCTCTTCTGCAACAACTGCAAATCCTCTTCCCATATCTCCTGCGCGCGCTGCCTCTATAGCTGCATTTAAAGCTAAAAGATTTGTTTGATCGGCCACTTCGCCTATCATATCAAGGATTTTTCTCATATCTTCAGTCTGCTTAACGACTAAATTTGTTCTTTCAGCTATCTCTTGCTCTTTGGTATTTGTATCATTTAGGCTGTTTACAACGTCATTTAGCGAATTTATCATATCATCTAGCTCATCGTATGACTTTTTATTTGCCGATGCGGCTTTATTCGCTATCTCTCTTGAGATATCAAGCTCGTCAGATACGCTCTTGCTTACTTCAAATAAATTCTTAGTTTGCAGTTTTCCTGCTTCTGTACTATTTGATAACATAGAAGCATTTGTATTTAAATTTATAGTTTCATTTTCAACGCTTTTTGCACTTCCTTGAGCCGCTTTTACTATGCCTTGTATTTTTTCTATAAAAATATTTATATTTTTGCAACTCTGCCCTATTTCATCATCGTTTTTTACTATTATTCTAGCACTCAAATCGCCATCTCCGCTTGCTAAATCTTTTGCTCTGCTTAAAAGCTCTAAAACAGGACATATAACTACTTTTTTAAGCACAAGAAGCACAACCAAAGTAGTAACGATAAGAGATACTACAAATATAAGTGAAAATATCAAGCTTTTATTTCTAAGATCTGCGTCGATCTCGTTAAAAGAGTATGAAAGATCCATCACTCCTAAAACATCGCCCTCTTTTACCGTAGCGTGACAAGACAAACACTCTTGTTTTGCAACCAAAGGAGTGACTAGTCTTAATTTATGATCCCCTTTTTCTTTGAGATCAAAAGTTAGATTTTGAGGATTAGAGAACTGCTTTTTTATAATATCATCTTTTGGAACTACTTTTTCCAAACCAAACCCATCTGAAAGGTCATCTGATCTAAAAATTTCTATAGAGGAAACACCTTTTATAGTTCCGGCGTCCTTTACCGACTTTTCTATCATAACAGGATCGCCCGTATTCATAGCTGCTTGCACAGTTTGAAATATTGATTTGCTTAGCATATCTAAGTTATTTTTTGTAGTTTGTGTTGCGGAATTATTAAATTGTCCAACAATAATAAACTGCATAACAACAAAACTTATAAACAATACTGCAATCATGCTAAGTGCAATTTTCTTGCCTATCGTATTTGTTCTCACATAACTCCTTTTTGAATTTGTGTCGTTAATGATACTGATTAAATACTTAATAAATCATAAAATAATACTTAATTTATCGGTATTTTCAATCATCCTAAAATTGCCTTTATTTCATCACTTGCCATATCAATATTCCATGCCGGCTCCCAAACTAGATCTATCACACACTCCTTTACTACTCTTAAAACAGCCTCTTCTACCCAGCTCAAAATCAGCTCATGTAAAGGGCAAGATTTGGTAGACAAACTCATTGTTATAACCGCTTTGTCTCCAGACACCTCAACATCGTAAATAAGCCCCAAAGAGACTATATCAAAGCCAATTTCGGGATCTATTATTTTTTTCAATTCGCCATATATTTTGTCTTTCATAATTTAACTCCGAAATTAATGTATCTTAAAAAATTTATCATATTAACTAGCACTAAAATAACACTAACAAGCATAAAAACCTGTGCTAAATACTCAAATTTAAAAAATATAAAAAATATAGCTAGCATATTAAAAATAAGTCCGAAATAAGCAGTTTTTTTCATAATCATATCTTCTAAATTCGGAATTTTTAGTTTTCCTACAAATTTTGATATATAGTGATACCAGATTAAAAATGGCATAATTTTATATATATGAGCTACGATAAAAGGATATAAAAAACCGAAAAATAGAGTAAAAACAGCTAAATTTAAATTCAAAAAAGAGTATGCAAATATCGAAAAACCAAGCATAAAAAAGCTAAAAATAAGATTCAAATTCCAATAATCATAAGCTCTTCTAACTCTATTTTTCAATATCAAAATCCACTGCAAAATCGCCAATACGGCTGCACTCAAAATAACTTTTAAAGCTCCATCCAGTAAAAACCAAATAAGAAAAAATCCAGATATATAAAGCGTAAAGCTTGCGTAAAATAGCCCGAAATTAACATTATGAGCCAAACTAAACATAGGTAAAAGTACACTAGAAGCCCCAATAACCGTAAAAAATATAAACCCAAAAACAAAATATAAGTGAAACCTAAGTATCGTTATAAAATCAACGTCCAACCAGCCAAACATAATTAGCACTAGAAGCATTCCAAGACAAATACCCATCAAAAACATTATAGCAGATACAAAAAGGCAGAGTTGAGAAAAACTACTTATCTTTAAATTTAAAAAACTCAAAAGATAGCAAATATCAAAATAAAGCAAACTTAAAAATAAAATAATAGAGCCAAGATATATAAGCAAAGTATTTTCAAAAAACATTCCGTTTAAAAACAATATAAGTGCCAAAATATAAGCAAAAACATTGATATATGCACCTTTTAAAGTAAAAAATGCTCTATTTAGGATAACTGAACTAAGCTGATAAATTGAACCTTTGATAATACTAATAACAAATCCAACTAAAAATATGTGTAAAAAAGTAGCAGTTTGCAAATTCAACAAAACATCAAAATCACTAAATTTATATAAAAAAACCGAAAATATCGCAAATACAATAGAGATCACAAAATAAGCGCCGACTAGTTTAAAAGGCGGCGCAAACGTACTTAAAAGCTTAGCCATGACATTCACATTTTGTATCTAGCAAGGACGATTGAGCACCGTCTTTTAAGCTAAAAATCAGTCTTACGTTTCCATCTTCTAAACTCTCACTTGTATAGTCGAATTTATCTTCTATTTTCGGTATAAGACCTGCTGGAAATTTATGATTTATCATTACGACTTTTATATTTTTATCTTTTATAAAATTTAGAGCGATTACCGCATTTACCATAGGTTCTGGCGGGATGCATCTTGAAGAATCAAATCCTATAAGCTCGGTTTGATTTTCAGTTTTTTTATAAAAATCTAAACTTGCACCGTCTGCTTTTATTTTCTGCCAATTTTCAAAATAATTCATATTGACCCTTTTTAAATTTGATAGTATTATAGTATTATTTTTAGCGATAAACATTGATGGCAATCAATAGAAAAAGTTAAATTTAAGTTATTATAACAATGATATACGGTAATTTCAGATAATATTATAAGTAGAGTTTGCAAATATCAATAAAGATAAAAATACAAAACTCTAATAAAAATCATTTCAAGCAAAAAGTCTAATGCAAAAAGTGTCTGATACCAGTAAAGTACATACTCATACCTGACTCGTCAGCCGCAGCGATAACGTCTTCATCACGTATACTACCGCCTGGTTGAATGACGTTTTTAACGCCTACTTTACTAGCTATCTCTATGCTATCTCTAAACGGGAAAAACGCTTCGCTTGCAAGCGAAGAGCCTCTTAGATCTATACCCATATCATGAGCTTTTGTCACCGCTGCTCTAGCGGCATCTACTCTACTTGTCATACCCATACCTATAGCTAAAAGCATGGCGTCTTTTACATAAACTACGCAGTTTGATTTTGTAAGTGCAGCTATCTTCCAAGCGATCTTTAAGTCGTTTAGCTCACTAACGTCCGCTTGTTTTTTAGTTACTAATTTTGCATTTGCAACTTCATCATCGCTCACGTAATCTTTTTCTTGAAATACGAAACCGCCATCTATGTGTTTAAAATCCCATTTATCGCCTGATTGCACAAGGTATTTGTTATTTTGAGTAAAGATTTTTGTACGTTTTTTATCACTATAAATTTCTAAAACGCCGTCTTCAACGTTTGCAGCGATGATAACTTCTATAAATATCTCTTTAGCCTTAAGCGCAAGCTCTTTTGTGAGAGTTCCATTTATCGCTACTACTCCGCCAAATGCACTAACAGGATCACATTTCAAAGCTTTTTCATAGCTATCTAAAACATCTTTACCTATAGCAAAACCGCAAGGGTTTGCGTGTTTACAGATAGCTACCGCAGGAGTATCTCCAAAACTACTAGCGATAGAAACGGCTGAGTTGATATCTGTCATGTTATTGAAACTTGCTTCGCCTTTTAGCTGAGTAAAATTTAAACTCAAAAAGCTGTCAAACTCGTAAGCAGCACCTTTTTGATGAGGATTTTCGCCGTATCTACATTCAAACACTTTTGCCGCACTTATAAATCTTTTTTCGCCAAAACCACCTTTAAATCTATCGTTCATATAATTTGCTATCATAGAGTCGTAACTAGCGGTGTGCTCGAATGCTTTTATCATCATACCCAGTCTAAACTCATAGCTATCGCTGCTGGTTTTTAGAGCTTCTAAAACCGTGTCGTAGTCATTTACGTCCGTTACGATGATAACATCTTTAAAGTTTTTTGCCGCACTTCTTACCATAGCAGGACCGCCGATATCGATATTTTCGATGATCTCACCAAAATCATCAGTTCGGATAGTGGTCTCTTTAAACGGATATAAATTTACGCAAACTAAATCTATGGCGCCGATACCAAAATCACCTGCTTGTTTTACATGACTAGCGTCATCTCTTTTATGTAAAATTCCACCGTGAATTTTTGGATGCAAAGTCTTTACGCGACCATCAAACATCTCAGGACTTTTGGTATAATCACTGACTTCGACCACTTTTAAATTTGCTTCTTTTAATGTTTTATAAGTTCCGCCGGTACTCAAAATCTCAAAACCTAAGCTTTCAAGTCCTTTTGCAAAATGCTCGATCCCGCTTTTATCGCTCACACTGATAAGCGCTCTCATAAATCTCTCCTTTTTTAAATTTAATATCTATTTTCCAAACTTAGCTTTTAAATCCGCGTAAGCTTCATTTATCTCTTGAAGTCTCTTTGTAGCGTTACTAATGACTTTTTCGTCTGCCCCCATTAAGAAATCAGGATGATTTTGTTTAGCAAGTTTTCTATATTGTTTTTTTATCTCATCAAAACTAGCGTCTTTATTGATCTCTAAAACCTCATACGGATCTTTGTTAGTAGTATTTTGGTTACTTTGCTTATTTCTAAACTCGCTTTCAAAACGCTCAAACAGAGTATCTTTTATAAACTTACCGATACCAAATCCGTCACAAACTTCATTTAAGATCTCTTTTTCAGCGCTGTTGAACTCGCCGTCTATGTAAGCTAAATTTAGTAAAAACATAACTATATTTACACAAGCTTGCTCACTAAGCTTAAGCTTGGTCTTATACTCTAAAGCTATGCTAAATGCAGTATTTGAACTATTTTTTTCTATTTCGTAAGTTTCTTTTAATTCATATCTGATACTTGCATTTTTAAGTTTATTGCATATATCATCAAATATTAAAGATATATAATAAGCCTCTTCTTTAGATACAACTCCATCGCTTTTTGCAACTTTTGCTATAAGTCTTACGAAAAACTTAGCATCTAAAATATCAAAAGATCTATTATCAAAATTACCGCCGAAATTTACGGTGGGTTTTTTTATATAACTCTTACTAAGAATATAAAAAATAGCAACAACAATCGCAATTATAATGAAAATATGCATCAATCTTCGCTTTTAATTATTTTAGAGAACTCATTAAAATATATATTTTTTAGTTCATTTAAATTTATTTTAATATCATTTAGTCTAAATATTTCTCCTGTGCTTAAGCCGATTTTTTCAAATTTGACAGAGTGTTTATCTGCTAATTCTTTAAATTTACTCTCATCTTTTACTCCAACAACGGCGCGTGAAAAACTTTCATCAAAAATCCATTTTGAATCATCAAATTTACATTCGCCATCAAAACCTAAATTTGAAACGGCGCTCATTTTGGCCAAAGTCATAGCAACTCCACCTACTCCTACGGAATTCGCAAACTCTAAAATACCTATTTTATTTGCCTCTATAACAAGGTCCCAAAGAGCTCTCTCTTTTTTATAGTCGATCTCCTTCAACTCGCCTTTGCAAACTCCATATAAGGCATTTACATATAAACTTCCGCCAAACTCTCCGCTAGTATCGCCTAGCAAATATACGGCTGTACCTGAGTTTTTAAAAATACTATTTAGGCTCTTGTCTGCGTTCTCATTTACTCCGACAGTTACTATAGCGGGCGTCGGTTGAACGCTTACTCCATCTGTTTCATTATATAAACTAACATTTCCGCTAACTACCGGGGTTTGCAAAGCGGCGCACGCTTCTTTTATACCCTCACAGCCATTTGCAAACTGCCACATAACTTCTGGATTTTGCGGATTTCCGTAGTTCAAACAATCAGTTATAGCTAGCGGAGTTGCGCCACTCATAGCAACTTTTCTGCCGCTTGCCGCGACTGCTGCTGCTGCACCGATTTTTGGATTTACGTAATTATGTCTAGTGTTGCACTCCATACCCATACTAATGGCTCTGCCGTTTTCTTTTATTCTTATAATAGCAGCACCTAGATTTCCCGGTTTTTTAATCGTATTTGTGCCGATATTTGCATCATATTGATCATAAATCAATGATTTATTGCTTATATTTGGATCTTTTAATAGCTTCAAAAATGCATCTTGATTTTTAAATTTAGGATAATTTTCTAAATTTAAATCCTTTATCTCGCCTAGATAAGCAGGTCTTTTGACGGCTCTATCAAGCACAGGCGCAGCCTCGCTAAGCGGATCTATAGGAATACTTCCTACTAACTCATCATGCCAGAATAACTCCATAATACCAGTATCTGTTACCTCACCTATGATTTCAGCCGAGAGATCCCATTTTGCAAATATCTCTTTTATCTTATCTTCGCAACCTTTTTTAGCGCAAATAAGCATTCTTTCTTGAGATTCACTAAGCATAAGATCATATGGAGTCATACCATCTTCTCTCATAGGAACTTTATCGAGATACATTTTCATACCACTGCTACTGTGTCCTGCCATCTCAAAACTGCTAGAAGTAAGCCCTGCTGCACCCATATCTTGAATACCTACTATATAATCTTGTTTAAATAACTCCAAACAAGCTTCCATGAGCAGCTTCTCAGCAAACGGATCGCCTACTTGAACAGTTGGACGTAAGCTTTTATTTTCTTCATTAAAACTATCGCTTGCCATAACTGCGCCGCCTATACCATCACGACCTGTTTTTGAACCTACATAAATTACTGGATTTCCAACGCCTTCTGCTTTAGCGTAAAATATCTCATTTTTTTTACAAATTCCAAGGGCAAAAGCATTAACCAAAATATTTCCATTGAAACTAGGATCAAACGTGGTTTCGCCTCCTACAGTAGGAACTCCCATACAATTTCCATAGTGACCGATACCGCCTACAACGCCTTTTACAAGATATCTTTGATGTCTATTTAAAGGATCCTCTCCTCTTATCTCACCAAATCTAAGAGAGTTTAAACTAGCCTCGACTCTAGCTCCCATAGTAAATATATCTCTGAAAATACCGCCGACTCCAGTCGCTGCTCCTTGAAAAGGCTCTATAAAGCTTGGATGATTGTGGCTTTCCATCTTAAATACGGCAGCCACGCCATCTCCGCAGTCAATAACTCCGGCATTTTCACCCGGTCCTTGTATAACCCAAGGAGCTTTAGTCGGAAAACCGTTTAGGTATTTTTTACTTGATTTATAGCTACAATGCTCGCTCCACATAGCTGAAAATATCCCAAGTTCAAGCAAATTTGGCTCACGGCCAAGAATTTCTAATATCTTTGCATACTCGCTATCACTTATTTTATGAGCTTTAACTATTTTTTTGTCCATTTTTCACCTCTAAAAAGATTATTTTCCTAAGCAAAAACTGCTAAACATCTTGTCTAATAATTCACTATTTTCCATAGGTTTTGTTATACTTCCTATATGTTTTAAAGCGATATTTAATTCATAAGCAAATAACTCTAACTCACTTTCATTTAACAATTCAAGTGCATTTTTAATCGCCTCGCTAGCTAACCTTGAAGCTTCTATTTGTCGATTTGAGCTTAGCATTATATCGTTTGTATCTTGTGAGTTTAAGTAAGACTCAAGCTCTTTACTAAGCGGAGTAGAGTCTAGCTTAGCAGATACTAAAACAGCATTTAAGCTTATATCAAATTTAAATTCCAAATCGGATTTGTTTAATACATAAATAGTTTTTTTATTTAAATTTGATATAAATTCCAAAATTTGCCTATCTTCTAAACTAGCTTTTTGTGAGCTATCAAATACACAAAATATAATATCGGCTTCTCTTGCGGCTCTTTTTGAATACTCTATTCCGGCGGCTTCTATACTACTATCAAACTCATCTCTAATACCCGCAGTATCGATGATACGAACCAAATGAGATCCAAATTTTATCTGCTCTTCTATAGTATCTCTAGTAGTACCGGCAGTCTCGCTAGTGATAGCTCTTTCATAGTGTAAAAGTGAATTTAAAATAGAACTCTTACCGACATTTGGCCTACCGATTATAGCTACTTTATATCCATCGATAAGACCTTTTTTTGAATTTGAAATATTTATAATATGCTCTAGTTTTTTGTAGGAATTTAAAAGTAGATCTTTTGAACTATGTAGAATGTCACTAGGCAGATCATCATCAGCGTAATCTATGCAGGTTTCGGTATAAGCAAGTATTTTTATAAGCTCATCTCTTAATGAATTTACAAAAACGCTAAGCTCTCCATTCATTGTTCTAGCTAAAATCTTAGCCGCGCCCTCGCTTCTAGCATTTATGAGGCTTTGTATGCTTTCGGCTTTAACTAGATCCATTTTGCCGTTTAAAAAAGCTCTTTTACTAAACTCTCCGGGATTTGCCACTCTAGCTCCGAGCCTTAAAAGTTCATCTATAATTAAATTTGCTACAACAACGCCGCCGTGAGTTTGAAACTCCACAACATCCTCACCCGTAAAACTAAATGGAGCTTTATAATAAATAACTATGGCTTCATCCAAAAAAACCATATTTTCACAATACAATTTTCTTAGATGAGCATAGCGCGGAATAAGAGGTTTTTTACATAAATTTATCGCCAGATCATAAGCACCATCTCCGCTTAATCTTACTATCGAAATACTTCCAACGCCATAAGCGCTAGCAAGTGCGACTATATTCATTTTTTGTAAAAGTCATTTACGACTACATAGCGACCTTCATCGCCGCTTTTTATACCGACATATTTATTAGGAAATCTCTGTCTTAGCTGCTCAAGTGCTATCTTAACTAAAACTCCATCAAGAGGTTTTGTTTGAGCCCTTCCTGTAGTCTCTACTCTATCGATAACTCCTGATAAATATGCAGCTATCCCACTCTCTTGATTTTTTAAAAACTCGGCTATTTCTAAGCGAATTCCAAGATTGTATTTTGAGTTTATCCAGTTGAAAAGAAGGTATGATATAGCTTTATAACGATATCCCTCTTTGCCGATTAAAAGTGCAGCGTCAGCTCCATCTAGCTTAATAAAAAGTGTTTCATTATCAAATTCGCTTACATCTGAAATTTCTATCTCAAAGCAGCTTGCTTTAAATAATTTTTCTAATCCGGATCTTATCTCGTCTATGCAGTCGTTTGGCTTTAGTTTTAACCTAGTAGGCGAATTTTTAGCATCATCACTCTTATGAAAAGTATCAAAAATAGAGTGATCTATCTCTAGTCGTTTGGTTTTTGGTTCATGCAAGATCTCTTTAACCTCTTTATGAATTTCAAGAGGCTCTTTTTTATCTTCTAAATTTGATATATTTACAGGTTTTGTAGGTTTTTCTACTTTTTGTTTATCATTTTTTTCAAATTTATCGTTTTGGTATTTTGTAGAACGTTTTTTTCTATCTTTTTTATACTCAAAAGAGTCATTCTTAGACTCTTTAAAACTATTTTTAGAATCATGGTGTTTTCTTAGAGAGGAGCAATTAGCTTCTATAATGGCATCTTTTTTAAATAACCCAAAAAGCCCTCTACTTGGATTTTGGATTATTTTTATATCTGTTAGATCAGTAACTGAACAATGGAGCTCTTCTGCAGCTTTTAGATAGGCGGATTGCAGATCTTTTGCCTCTATTTTAACGCTCATGATTTTTCTCCATAATAGCTTGCTCTTTCTGTTTTTTAAATATTTTATTTACCACAAGTTGCTGAGCAACCGAACAAAGATTATTTATAAACCAGTAAAGCGTAAGACCTGCAGGGAAAGTTACAAAGAAAAATGTAAATATCAAAGGTAAAAACTTCATGATTTTTTCTTGCATAGGGTCTGTAAAGTTTGCGGGAGTAATTTTTTGCTGAATAAACATAGTAGCACCCATCAAAACAGGAAGTATAAAATACGGATCCATAATCGCAAGATCTTTTATCCAAAATATCCAAGGAGCGCCTTTTAATTCAATAGCGTTTAATAATACTCTATAAATCGCAAAAAATATCGGAATTTGAATAAGTATCGGCAAACATCCCCCCATAGGATTTGCGCCGTTTTTCTTGTAAAGCTCCATTACATGAGCATTTAGCTTACTAGGATCGCCTTTGTATTTTGCTTGAATCTCTTTCATTTTTGGTGCTAGATCTTTTAATTTATTCATAGACACCATACCTTTATAGGTTAGAGGAAACAACACAATTCTTATCACGATAGTAAGAGCGACTATGGCAAAACCCCAATTCCCTATATAATTATGCAGCCAACTAAGTAGTAAAAACATTGGTTTTGCTATAAATGTAAACCATCCATATTCTATAACATCAACCAAATTTGGATCAATAGATTTTAAAATTTTATGATCTTTTGGACCTATATAACCTTTAGTGCTAAAACTACCCGAACTCTTTACGAATGATAGCGTATTTTCAGCACTATCGTTTTGTATATAAACATCTAGTGTTTTATCTACTTCATAAAATAATGTCGTATAGTATCTATCGCTATTAGCTAAGATATCTACGCCCGTAAATCTCTCGTCGCCTTTTGCTTTTTTATCTTCTATTATCTCAAGACTGCCGTCGCTTTTTCTCATTAATGTTCCATGAACGGTATATCCATCTACAACAACATTTGGTCTAAATCCAGGGGTGATAAAATAATCTTCGTTTTTACTAAGTTCTACTTTAAGACCATAAGCTCCGTCTGGATAAAAAGTAATCGTTTTAGTCAAAGTAACGCCGTTTAAAGCTTGAGTCAAAACCACATTGGCCGGAGACTTGGTAACATCTATAGTTTCTGCACTGCTAGTATAAGCTACTTTAAAAGCTTCTTCATTTAAATCTTTATTTGAAAATCTAATTTCTAGTGGAAGCGGAGAGTGATTTAAACTCACAAGAGAGATCTGTTTGTCGTTTTCATCTTTAAATTTGGACTCATTTAGTACAAAACTACTAATTCGTCCTAGTTCATCTATAGTTGCATTATATGTTTTTCCCGAAATTTGAACTATATTTTTACTAGCATTAGAAGTAACAGGAGCTGCGCTATCTGAAGCATTTATGCTATCTTGTGAAGCTGGAGCGCTATTTGCCGATGAACTATTTTGTTCTGCATAAGAAGCAGTTTGATTTATATCGACAGTTCTTTTAGGAATAAAAAAATAATCATAAGTTATAAAAAATAGTATGGAAATAACCGTAGCTATAAGAAGTCTTTTTTGGGTTGAAAGTTTATCTAACACTATGTTTCCTTTAATGAATCAAATACTTTTATCAAATAAAACCCACCTTTTCTATGAGGAACAAACCAAAAATTCATTTTACACGGTTTGTTTTTTGAAAAGATAGTATAAGGCGTAAATTTTCTTTTTACTAATGGATAATCTATGCCACCACGAAATAGTTGATTACACCTTAAAATCCTTAAAAAAATAGCAACTATAGAGTAAAAAAATCCATTATATCTTAGTTGCCATAAGGCATATTCTGAACAAGTTGGATAGTAGCGGCAGGATTTTGGCAGGATTGGCGAAATGTACTTTTTATAAAAAACAATAAAATTCCAAAAAATTACTTTCATTTTATGGAATCCACCTTTTTCAAAGCCCATTTAAGATTTTTTTCTACTTTATCAAATGGCATTTTTTCTAGTCCCGCCTTTGCTATTAAAATATAAATACCATCTTTAAGCTCGCTACTAAAGTTAAAAAAAGCAGACCTTAAAACTCTTTTTATTCTATTTCTTACGACTGCCTTTCCAACCTTTTTACTGGCGACTGCTGCAAATTTAGTAGTATCAGACTCTAAAAAATAGATAACTGCGCATTCAAAGTGCCACTTTTTAGCACTTTGATAAACACGTATAAACTCTTTGCTATCGCTAATAGAGCTGAACCTATCTATAATCAAGTTTGCCTATCTATAATAACTATGCAGCTAGTCTTTTTCTGCCTTTGGCACGCCTAGCATTTATCACTTTTCTACCATTTTTGGTCTTCATTCTTCCACGAAAACCATGAGTTCTCTTTTTAGGAGTTTTATGTGGTTGATAAGTTCTTTTCATAACTTTCCTTTTGTCATAAATTAAGTCTTGGATTTTATCAAATAATTACTTAAAAAACCTTTTAAGTTTTGTTTGCTTTTAAATTTAGATCTCTTTTAATCACTTTAAAAGTTAATTTTAAATTATATACTAATTTTTTATTATTTAAGTTTTATTTTATAATATTTTTTATACAATTTTAAAAATTTAATTTGAAAGGCAGAAAGATGAAGTTAGTTACAGCTATTATAAGACCTCATAAACTTGAGGACGTTAGAAGCGAACTTGATAAAATAGGAGTCTGCGGTATAACTATAACAGAGATAAAAGGTTATGGAAAACAAAAAGGACACGTAGAAAACTACCGAGGAACAGAGTATCTGATAAATTATATACCAAAACTAAAAGTAGAAATAGCCGTCAACGATCATGAAGTTAAAAATATAGTAAATGCAATTATATCGGCGGCAAAAACAGGCGTAACCGGAGACGGAAAAATATTTGTATCAAATTTAGATGAAGTTATAAGAATACGTACAAATGAGCGCGGCGAAGATGCTATATAGGAAAATAAAATGAAAAACTACTTATTTTTAATATCATTTACAGCTCCGCTTTTTAGTAGCGATTGGGTAGTTTCGTTTGATAAAATAGATAGCGGAAATACCGCGTGGCTACTTATAAGCACGTCTTTGGTACTTTTTATGACAATACCTGGTATAGCACTCTTTTACGCGGGTATGGTAAGAAAGAAAAATATACTAGCAACAATGATGCAAAGCTTCACGACAGTAGCGATGGTAAGCGTACTTTGGATGATTATAGGTTATTCTATAGCATTTACGAATGGAAATCCTTTTATAGGAGGATTTGACCGTTTATTTTTAAATGGAGTAAGTGTAGTCTCAAGCGAGCAAACTCTCACAGTTCATCCAAACGCCAGTAGCATTCCAGAGTCTGTTTTTATCGTATTTCAAATGACTTTTGCTATTATATCTTGTGCTATAATTACGGGATCTTTCGCAGAGAGAGTTAAATTTAGCTCTCTTATGATATTTATAGCTATTTGGGTTTTAGTTGTTTATGCACCGACAGCTCACTGGGTGTGGGAAAGCAACGGTTGGCTTGCACATCACGGCGTACTGGACTATGCAGGAGGAACCGTTGTACATATAAATGCAGGGGTCGCAGGACTTGTCGGAGCTATTATATTAAAACCGCGCCTTGGATATAAAAAAGAAGTTATGCCTCCGCATAATCTAGTTTTAACGCTGATTGGCGTCGCGATGCTTTGGTTTGGCTGGTTTGGATTTAACGCAGGAAGCGCTCTAGCAGCAGACGCAAGAGCCGCAATGGCGATGCTTGTAACTCAAGTTGCAACCGCAATCGGAGCGATAACTTGGCTATTTTTTGAAATGATTCATAAAAATAAACCCTCAGCTCTTGGATTTGCTAGCGGAGCCGTGTGCGGACTAGTTGGCATAACTCCTGCAGCAGGATACGTAAATGCAAGCGGCGCTTTGGCTATAGGTATTATATCTTCGGGGGTTTGCTATTACGTCATAACGGTAATAAAAAGAAAATTTAACTATGATGATAGCTTAGATGCTTTTGGTATACACGGTATTGGAGGAATCATAGGAGCGATTTTAACTGCGGTATTTTGCGATGAAAGCATAAGCGCAGCTAAGTCTAGTATAAAAATTCAAATAATAGGAGTAGCGATAACGGTAGTTTATAGTGGTATAGCGAGCTATATAATATTAAAAATTATAGACAAAACAATCGGCTTAAGAGTATCAAAAGATGAAGAAAGAGAGGGACTTGATATAGCAAGTCACGGTGAGAGACTCGGGTAAATTTTACTTACATTAATTAATATAATGATATAATTGTAGCCTTAAATTTAAACAAAAGGCTACAAAATGTTTCGTATCAGAGAAGCTGTAAAAGATGATTTGGATGATATTTTATCACTCATAAAAGAGCTTGCACAGTATGAAAATATGGGCGATCAAGTCAATTGCACAAAAGATATATTCTATGAGTCGTTATTTATAAAAAAGTACGCAAACGCATTAGTCTGTGAAGCAGATAACAAGATAATAGGCTACGCTATTTATTTCTACTCTTTTTCAACATTTCTTGGGAAAGGCGGTATATATCTTGAAGATTTATATGTTAAAAAAGATTTTAGAAACAAAGGTATAGGCAAAGAATTTTTAAAATTTTTAGCAAAAAAATGTATAGATAACTCTCTTGGAAGGCTTGAATGGGAGTGCCTTGACTGGAATGAACCAAGCCTTGCATTTTATAAAAAAATAGGTGCAAAAACTCTTGATGAGTGGATAAGTCTAAGAGTAGATGGAGATGCTCTTAAAAATTTAGCAAAACTATAAATTTATATGAATTTAAAAATCTTTTAGATAGTATATTAAATGAGCAATAATAATATTTTATACCAACTATATTTTTATAAGGCAATTGGATATAAATTTATAAATAGAGCTGAAATTTCAGAGATTTTAACTCATAAAAATAATTTTTCAAATTTAAAAAGATTAGAAGAGCAGATAAAAAATTGCAATCTTTGCGAACTATGCAAAAGTAGAAATAAAGCTGTTTTAGGGGGTAAAGAAGCATCTTCTAATGTTATGTTGGTAGAGAATTTTCCTAGTTTTGATGAAGATAAAAACGGATCTGCTGCTTTTAATGATGAGTTAAAAGAGTGCTTAAATCTTGCTCAAATCGATATCCAAAAGCTATATTTTACTCATATGCTAAAATGCAGACCAAAAGATGACATGATCCTAAAAGATACGTGGTATGATCAGTGTTATTCTTACTTTGAGCAAGAATTTGATATAGTAAAACCAAAACTTATCATTAGTTTTGGTAAAGATGTTTTTTTTAGGATTACAAAAGATAGAAATTGCGCTTTTGAGAGTGTGCGAGGCGGTATTTTTAAATTTAAAAATAGTCTTATCATGCCGACTTATTCGGCTTTTTGGATCATTAAAAATCCTAGCCATAAACAGAAATTTATAGATGATTTAAAAAAAATTAAAGGATATTTATGAAAAAATTTATCACTATATTGGCTTGCGTAAGCATCTTATTTTCAAAAACTCAGATTATATCCGAAATACCTCCGGCTCAAATATTTTATATAAACTTAGAACCTCAAATTTGCAACACAAAATGTTTGCAAGATCTTATAAAAAACGAACTATATATAAGCTTTTTAGCAAGATACAATGAACAATATTCGACTAATGATTTGAGAAGTTTTTTTGATACCCTAAACGCTGAAAACGAGATATCTATGCAGCAAAATAGACGTATGGGAACAGAAGCAGACGTCAATATAGCCGTTTTAACACCGCAAAAAGTGATCAAAAGCTACTCTTTGATAGTTACAAACGCTATATTTTCTTACGTATTAAAAAGAGGTATAAATGCAAATATAAAATTTTTCTTAACAGATGACGAATCTGCTATAAAGTTATCAAACGGTATTTTAAATTTAAAAAAACAAGGATTTAAATATGTCATCGCTCCGCTGACAAATAATGGAATATCAACCATTTCAAAACCGCAATACTCTGATTTAGTATTTTATATACCTACTTTAAATACAAACTCGACTAGCATTAAAGCTGAAAATATATTTTTCGGCGGTATAGACTACAAAGATCAGATAGATAAACTACTTGAGTATTCAAACGCAAAGGTGGCTGTATTTTTTGACGGTAGCAGACTCGGAAATACTCTAAACAATTACATACTAAGCGTCAATCAAAATGCTTATATAAAAGAGATTAGCGGCAATAAATTAAATTTAAATCCGATTTTACAAAACAACTCTAGGCTGAAAAACGCATCTATTTTTCTAAATACTCCACTCATTAAAACAGCTCTTTTAAGCTCACAATTTCGTGTTTTTAACTTAGATCCGTATGCTATTTTATCAACACAGATAAATTACAACAACGCACTTCTTAGTTTGACTCAACCTCTTGATAGAAAAAATATGTATATAGCCAACTCGATATCTACTTTAGACGATGAAATAACTACTATAAATGAAATTTTAGGACAAAATATTACTTATGACTGGGTAGCCTACTCTACGATATTTGGTTTTGATTTTTTATATACTAATTTTATAAATACAGATGCGAATCCTCTTTTAAACGAACAAGTCATAGAAAATCAAGTTATTTATAATACGAAAATTATGAAAACAACTCAATTTGGATTTTATAGTTTAGATGAAAACAACGAAACCAGCTCAGGCTCGAGCCTGCCAAGTTTGCCATAGAGCATAAATCCAACCGTGATTTTTGCCGTAAAAAGCAGTTCGGGATCTTTTAATACTTGATTTATGCTTTCTGTTCTATATATATTTTGATTTAAACTTAAACTTGCCTTGCCTATGCTTTCAAGGCAAGTTTTGACTTCTAAAATATCGCCCAAAACAGCCGGTTTTATGTAATTTGCAAGTAATTTTGTAACTACGAAATGTCTATCTTTGCTAAATTTGATACCGGCTTTAAAAACTATCTCGCTTCTAGCTCTTTCACAGAATTTTATATAGTTTGAATGATAAACTATACCGCCAGCATCGGTATCTTCATAATAAATTCTAATTCGCATAAGATTCCTTTTAAAATTTAAAAATTATACAAATTAGCAGCTTTAATAAAGCTTTTTATATTAAATTATATAAGCCTATGACGATTTACAATAAAAGGATAAAAAATGCGTATAAATACAAATTTAGCAAACAACTATCAAATTTCAAACGAAAATCGATCTAACATAAAGCTCTCTTTAAAAAACGAAAAAGAGATGACAACTAAAAACGTAAGCAGTACGACAAGCGATGAAAAAGAGGAGAGTACAACACAAAAACTCCAAAAAACAGATAACAAAACTCAAAAATCAATTAATGAAAATAGAACAACAAATTTCGCAAATGCAAAATAGCAATAATCCGTATTCAAAAGATATGCTCCAATCATTAAATTCTCAAAAAGCAAGTCTGATGTCGAGGATACAAATAACTCTAGCTCAAATGTTAGAAGCTACAAAAGCAGCCTCTTCTAGCTAACGCTTAGAGTATGCTCTCATAAAAAACAGCAGAGCTTGAGCTAGCATCATTATTTTCATTACAACTTCGCTTACTTTATGAACACTTGCAAATGCCGCTGTTTGAGTAGCCTCGGCCCCCATATTTTGTGCATTTACTATATAATCCGTGAAGTAAAAAACAAATGAAGCACCTAATATAACATTTATCAAGCTCAACATAAAAGTACTAAATTTGAAGTTAAATACCTCGTCTTTATTTTTTATTAAATTTATAATCTCATAGATTACACAAAATGCGCATACGATAAGCAACAAGATATTATACTTCAAAAAAACCTGAGTCATCAGCTGCCCACTTTGAAAGTGAGTAAGAACTCCCTCGCCTATATATTTTGTCGGAAAAAATACTATTGGAGCCAAAAAAGCCCCGATAGCAATCTCCACGCCTATGCAAATTCCAAGCAAAAATAGATATAAATCTTTTATTCTTTTCATTGTTTCTCCTTTATCTATAAGCTACAAATCCTCTATCAAATCCAGCCAAATCTTTATAAAACTCAAATTTAAAACCTGCTTTTTCAAGTTCATTTGATAAACTTGCTTTTTGGTCATATCCCATTTCGCAAACTAAAAATTTTGTTCTATCTTTTGCTAAATTTACTATTTTTTTAAGTATTTCGTCACCTTTTTCACCACCAAAAAGAGCTTGAGACGGTTCGCTCATAACCCATTTATCGAGTTTATAATCTTTTGCTATATATGGTGGATTTGAAACTATTATATCAAAATCACCCTCCACTCCATCTAAAAAAGACGTATTAAAAAGTTCTATCTGTACTCCAAATTTAGATATATTTTTCCTGGCATATTTTAGAGCATCTTCGCTGATATCAGTAGCTGTAAATTTACAGTTTTTTAGTATTTTAGCAAGACTAATACTTATCACTCCGCTACCTATGCCTATTTCGCATATACTTATATTTTCTAAATTTTTAGCAATACTCACTACTTTTTGCACAAGTATTTCAGTCTCGTAACGCGGTACTAAAACTCCTCTTCCGACCTCAAACTCGTAATCTAAAAAATCACAAGATCTAGTTATATACTGCAAAGGCTCACCGTTTTTATATCTATCTAGTAGTATTAAAAACTCATCTACGAAATCTAACTTATCTTCTTTGTGTAAAAATATCCATTCTCTATCTTTTTTAAGGTGAAAACCCATCAGGCTAAAAGCTAAATTCGAACCTCCGAGCTCTTTTGCTCTTTGTAAAGCATCAGCTATTTTCAAGCTTTGTTATCCTCTCGTAAAGACTAGGATGCGAATGATGAACAAAGCTATAAACTGGATGAGAGATAGGAAAAGCTTTGTTTTCATTGCCTAATTTCTTAAGAGCTTGTATCATATCGTTTTTTGTAGTAGCTGACGCACCGAATTCATCCGCACCGAATTCATGAGACCTTGAAAATGCCGACATAATCGGCTCAAAAAACGCAGATACTATAGGAGAATACAAAAATAAAAATATAAAAAAGCTTCCGCCGCCGCTGTTTAGCCCAAGTGATGAATAAATAGAGTTTGGTATATTTCCAAATATAGCAAAAAGTAAAAATAACACTACGAACATAAGCGCTATATTTTTAAGAAGATCTTTATGCTTAAAATGCCCTAACTCATGTCCTAAAACCGCTATAATCTCATTTTGAGTTAATTTTTCTATCAAAGTATCAAATAAAACAACTCTTTTCGTAGCTCCAAATCCGCCGAAATATGCGTTTAAACGCTTATCTCTTTTGCTAGCATCTATCACAAAAACTCCACTACTTTTAAAACCGCATTTTGTAAGAAGCGAACCAATAGCCGATTTTAACTCTTCGTTTGCAAGCGGTGTTACTTTATTAAATATCGGAGCGATGATAGTAGGATATATTAAATTTATAAGCAAAATAATAGCAAAACTAAGTCCAAAAGCCCATATCCACCAGCTATTTCCAAGCCACTCAAAACATAGTAGTATAAGCCAAGACACCAATCCTCCAAAAATAACTATCATAATAAACGACTTTAGAGTATCAACAATAAATATCTTCCACGTGATATTTGAAAAACCGAGTTTCTTATCTTTTACAAATGAACTATACACATCAAACGGAAGCTGTAAAATAGCGCTAGTAAGCAAAAAAACTACTACCAACAGCGTATTTTCAAATATACTGCCATTCGGAGCTATCATATTTTGCAAAAAAGAAGCACCCCAAATAGACCAGATGATTAACAAAATAGCCGAATATACGGTATTTGATATACTAAATTTCTGATTTATAATAGCAACTTTTGCTGCTTGTTTATAATCAGTCTCGCTTAATACTACTGCTTGTTTTTTACTATTAATATTTATAAAATTTATCTCTATTAGACTAAGAGTTATCTTGTAAATAGTATAAATCAGATAAGCGCCTATCAAAAATTCTAGCATGAAAAACCTCTTTTAAATTTTAATAAATATTATCATAGTTTAGTAAATTTACTTTATAAAATTATCATAAAAACTGCTTACAAATACGATTAAAATCAAAAACGGTATAATGTATTTTATATAAAAAAACCAGATATCGACTACTTTTTTATGGCTGCTTGTACCATAACAAATCTCTTTTTTTGCTTCATCTTTTAATACCCAACCAACAAAAATCGCACACAAAAGAGATGTAAGCACAAAAAATATAGTAGCGCTTATAGCGTCATACGCATCAAATATATTTTTACCAAAAATGCTAAATTCAGAAAGAATATTCGTAGCCATAAGAGATGGTATATTGCCAAGTATAAAGATAAAACTAAGAACAAATACGATAGCTTTTATGCGTTGAATTTTAAATTTTTCCTCTAAAACGGTTATTAAAACTTCATAAATAGGTAAAGACGTAGTAAGAGCGGCTATCATAAGCAAACTAAAAAACGCTATAGCAAAAACCTCTCCTGCAAACATATGGGAAAATACTATAGGAAGACTTTTAAACACAAGGCTAGGTCCGCTATCAGGAGATACTCCAAATGTAAATAGAGACGGAAATATCATAAATCCGGCAATAATTGCTATAACCGTATTTAACACTCCGGTGATAACTGAAGTTTTAATCAAATCTTCATCTTTTCTTACAAAGCTAGAAAGAGTTATCATAACTCCAAAGCCAAGTGAAAGCGCAAAAAATACTTGCCCCAAAACATCTATAAAAAGTTTAGTGTTGATTTTACTAAAATCAGGCGTTAAATAAAACCGAACTCCTTCTAGAGCGCCGTCTAAAGTTAAGTTTCTAATAACCATACAAATCATCAATAAAAATAGAATAGGCATTAGATATTTAGCCGCATTTTCTATACCGGCAACAGCGCCTCTTGCTAAAATAACATAGTTTATCAGTACAAAAATAATAGTAGCTATACTGATAGCAAAGGGTGCGTTGATGATATTTTTATCATAAAACTCAGCCGTAGTAATGGCATCTGTCACACTACTTAAATTTAAATTACCTACTAAGATATTAAAAATATAATTAAGTACCCATCCGCCAATAACCATATAATAAGCCATAATTCCAAAAGCTCCGCAAAGCCCCATCCAACCTACTATTTTCCATGCTTTATGTATCTTTTTACCATTTGCAGTGCCTCCAAAGGCATCTACGGAGTTGATATGTAGTCTTCTACCAATAGCATTTTCTACTAAAATCATAGGAATTCCTATAACTATCATAGCTATACAAAAAGTTATAACATAAGCACCGCCGCCATTTTGTCCGACCAAATAAGGAAATCTCCAAGTCGCACCAAAACCAACAGTAGCACCCGCAACCGCTAAAATATACGTAAGCCTAGAACTCCACGTCTGTCTATCATTCACTTTTTATCCTTAATTTAGAGCAGAAAGCTCAAGCACTTCAAAATACTCATTTTCAAGCGAATTTAGCTCGCCTTTTTTCTCTTCTAACTCTTCAAATAACGTTTGAAGTCCTACTTTTTGATAAATTTCAGGAGTAGAAAGAGCATGATTTAACTCTTTTATCCTAGTTTCAAGAGCTTCGATTAAATTTGGATAAGTTTGTAGAATTTGATTTTGTTTATATGAGAGTTTTACAGGAGCTGTTTTTTGCTTTTCTTTGCTTTGTTCACTACTCAGCGAAAGCTCTTTTTCTATATCGTTTAACTGTTCTAATTCATCTTCTATATCCAGATATTCGCTATACTCCATATAAATTTGTTCTATTTTGCCGTTTTCATAAGCCCACAATTTATTTGTAATCTTATCTATAAAATACCTATCATGACTAACTATCAAAATAGCTCCTTCAAAGCTAAGTAGATACTCTTCTAAAATATTGATAGTAGCTATATCAAGATCGTTTGTAGGCTCATCAAGTATTAAACAGTCGTACTCTTTTGTAAATAAAAGAGCTAATGCAAGGCGATTTTTTTCACCTCCGCTTAAAACAGAAACTGGTTTATCTAAAAACTCTTTTGGGAACAAAAAGTTTTTTAAATATCCGTAAACATGATAATTTCTACCTCGAACCATTATATGATCGCCACCGTTTGGACAAAATAGTTCAATCAAAGACTTATCGTCATCTATACCGCGTCTTGTTTGATCAAAATAGCCTATTTTAATCTCACCGCGCTCTATGATGCCAGTATCAGACTCAAGCTCTCCGAGTAAAATTTTAAGCAAGGTTGATTTTCCGCTGCCGTTTCTACCGACTATGCCTATTCTCTCGCCTTGCAATACTCTAGCATTAAAATCTTTAAATAATATTTTATTATCTATGCTTTTTGATAGATTTTTACATTCGAAAAGCATTTTTTTTCTATTTTGATTTATTCCGCCTTGATTAAAACTTTTTGTAGCACGCTCTAACTCTAATTTTACACGCCTTATAAGACTTGGATTTTTCTTTGCTTCTTCTCTCATGGAAAGAACTCTTTGCTTTCTTCCTTCATTTCTTTTGAGTCTAGCTTTTACTCCGCGTCTTAGCCACTCTTCTTCGCTTTTTAACTGTTTTATAAGTGTTTCGTGAGTTTTGGCTAAAGATTTTAAAATTTCTTCTTTTTTTGTTAAATAATTCGCATATCCGCCTTCAAAATTTCTCAAACCTCCATCTTCTATCTCTACTGAACGAGTAGCAAGGCGATCTATAAAATAACGATCATGGCTTATAAATACGATGGTTTGGTTTGAACTTAAAAGCAACTCTTCTAAAAATCTAACCATATAAACATCAAGATGGTTAGTTGGCTCATCAAGTAAAAGAACATCTGGTTTTTTAAGTATCAAAGCGCCCAAAGCTACGCGCCTTATCTCGCCTCCGCTAAGACTATTTATAGGGCGATTTTCATACTCTCTAAGTACAAAACTATCTAAAATTCGCTCAATTTTATTTTCTATGTTCCAACCATCTTTGCTCTCTATAAATTTAACCAGCTCATCTTGTTTAGATAACAAGTCTTTATTATCTGGTTCATCAGATATCAAATTTAAAACATTCTCATACTCGCTTCTAGCGTCAAATATCTCTTTCAATTCACTATTTAAAGCATCTTTAACGCTAAGCCCATCGCTAAATTTCGGAGCTTGAGAGAGCATCTGGATAGATAAATTATTTTGAGTGATGATCCTACCTTTATCTATTTCATAAGCGCCGCAAAGTATCTTCATAAGAGTGCTTTTACCGCCGCCATTTTTGCCTATAATGGCTATTCGCTCTTTTTCATTTACGCTAAAACTAGCGTCTTTTAATATCTCTTTATCGCCAAATCTTTTACTTACTTCTATTAGATCTATTAGTGCCATGATTTAGCCTTTATTTATATCTTCTCTAAATTTGATAAACCATAACACACATAGTACGGATACGACACCTAAAATAACCATATAATACCCAAGATACATAGGATTAAACCTATGAACCATAGCTACAGCAAACGGCGGAGTAAATCCTCCAGCAATAGCATAAGCTATATTGTAAGAAAATGATATTCCGCTAAATCTAATTTTATTTGGAAAAAGTGCGGTCATAAAAAATGGAGCTCCGCAAGGTCCGATAGCGCCAAAAAAACCGGCTATCAGATACGCAGATAAAACCGCATTAAAGCTTCCGCCGTTATATAATATATAAAAATACGCAAAAACAGACACTATAAATATAGCCGAAAATAAAATAGTAGTCTTGCTAACTCCAAATTTATCACAGGCGCTACCGTAGATAAAACATCCCGCACACATAAATACTATACACGCCATCTGCATATATATAGTAGTTAATCTGCCTACTTCTAAACCGCTAGCTTTGAACGCTTCTGGCATAAAGTTTGGCATCAAAAGTATCATTACGACTATACAACCGGTCAAAACCCAGCTTACGAACATCGACATAATGCTATCTATTTTATGCTTTTTAAAAACTGTTTTTATAGGCATTTTATCTATATCGTTTAACTCCTGCATTTTTTTAAATATAGGAGTTTCACTAAGATAAGTTCTAAGATAAATAGAAATTATCCCAAAAATTCCTCCTATTATAAATGGTACGCGCCACATTCCGCCTTGTATAGCATCATCGCTCCAGATATTTTTTACTATCATAGTTACGATACTTCCAAGAAGTATCCCGGCAACTACTGCTGAAGTAAGAACTCCTATACTAAAATATAAATTTTGCTTTGGAGCATGCTCGCTTATAAAAACCCAAGCCCCAGGAAGCTCACCGCCTATAGCGATACCTTGGAATAAACGAACCAATATCAAAAACACGGGAGCAGCGTAACCGATACTTTCAAAAGTAGGCATAAGACCTAAAGCAAAAGTAGGTATAACCATAAGCAAAATAGAGAGCATAAACATATTTTTACGTCCGTTTTTATCGCCAAAATGAGCCATAATTATCCCACCAAGAGGTCTAGCAAGATAACCAGCAGCAAATGTACCATAAGTATTTAATAAAGCCCAAAACGGATCAAGAGTGGGAGGAAAAAATAGATGAGAGATATAAGAAGCAAAAAATACGAATATGATAAAATCATAAAACTCAAGCATACCGCCAAGCGACGAAAGGCTTAGAATTTTTAGATCATCCCTACTAAATCCCCTTGACATAAACTTTCCCTTAATACCAGAATTTTAAGTTGTCAATTATACATAAAGTTTTATAAGTGTTTGATTAAATGGCTGATAAATCGTAACTTTAATCTACTTGAATTTAAAATATTTTTTAAATTTAAAAAAATTATACTATTTTTTAAATTTAGATATATTTTGTATGGTAGAAGTTTAATAATATTTTGATAAAATATACTTTATGAATCAAAATATTAGCGCAAATATAATTGTCATAGACGACGAAATAGATCTTTGTGAGCTTTTGGAATACAATTTAAATAGAGCTGGATTTAACGTAACGACCTTTTTAGACACAAAACGAGTTGAGCAGTTTTTAGACGAAGAAGATACAGATCTTCTTATCGTGGATAGAAATTTAAACGGCATAGAAGGATCTAAATTTGTAGCGTCTCTAAGAGCAAAAGGATATAATGAACCAGTTATTTTTCTAACCGCAAAAAGCTCAAACAAAGACAAATTAGACGGTTTTGATAGCGGTGGCGATGATTATATAACAAAACCCTTTGAGATAAATGAACTTATTGCTAGGATAAATGCTCTTCTTAAGCGCTCGAATAAAACGGCGTCCATTTATAAATTTAAAAACATAATTCTAAATTTAAAAACAAACGAAGTAAAAGTAGACGGAAAGACAAAAGAACTTACGAAACTTGAGTTTTGCTTGCTTTATGAGTTTATGAAAAATAGAAATATCTTGCTTACTAGAGACTATTTTTTAGAAGAAATTTGGAAAGAAAACGCCAACGATAAAACTATAAATATCGCCATTAAGCGTCTTCGCTCAAAGCTAGAAGATGCAGGAGAATATATAAAATCAGTTCGCGGCGAAGGCTACAAACTTTGCTAAAAATACAAGCTTTATACGCTGTTTTTATAGCGCTATTTCTGTTTTGTTTTTGGCTAGTACTTGGCGTGGAATTTATAGATAAAATTTATATAGTAATCACGGTAAGCCTTTTTTTATCGATAATTTTAATATATATATCATACGAACTTTCTATGTATAAAACAAGACAGATAAAAGAACTTCTTAATAAAAAAGATAAGAAATTAAAAAAACAATCTGTTAAAATCAGGTTAAAAAATACACAGCTAGAAAATCTGCTAAGCGGCATAAGTCATGAGTTTAAAAATCCGATTTCAGTTATTAAAATGTCTGCCCAAACAATACTTGATGATGATGCAAGCAAAGAGATAAGAATTAAATTTATAAACAAAATAATATCAAATATCGATAGATTAAACAACATATTAAACAAGCTAAGAATAGTATTTGGCGGCGATATTACCCCGAATTTAAGCGTATTTGACGCAAGAAAACTTTGCAAAGAAGCAATAAGCAATCTAGAACAAAAATACCCAGATCAAAAAATCAAAATAATAGGAGAAAAATCCCTAAAAGCAGATTATGATATGATATATCAAGTAGTTTTAAATTTATGCGAAAACGCTCTTAAATACTCAAAAAAAGATGTAGAAATACTTCTAAATGAATCCGGAATTTTCATAAAAGACGCAGGAGAGGGAATAGAAGAAGCCGAACTAAAGCTGATATTAAAAAAATTTTACAAATCACAAGACTACGACTGGAACAGTTCGCTTGGGCTTGGACTTTACATCGTTAAACTCATTTTGAAACTTCATAATTTTGAACTCATAGTAAGTTCGCAAAAATGTGTAGGCTCGACTTTTGGCTTTAAGGATAAAGAGTGAAAGAACTAAATTTAACGAGGTTGGCAACTCCGATATTTTTCGATATGCTACTTCGTACTTTAACTCTTATTATAAATACGATTATGGTAGCAAAAGTAGATGTAAATTTAGTAGGAGCTATGGGAGCCGGAAATCAAATTTTCAACCTTTTTGTAACAGTTTTTAGCTTTCTTAGCGTAGGCTGTAGCGTAGTAGTAGCACAAAGTTTAGGAGCAAGAAAAATAAACTTAGCAACAAGAGCCATTCATATCAGCCTTAGTTTTAACGGTATTTTAGGGCTTATATGTGCCGCATTTATATTTTTAAACACGCACAAAGCCTTAGAACTTCTGCAAATTCCAGTAGGAGTCATAGAAGATAGTTTCAAATACCTTCATATACTATCTTTAGCACTGTTTTTAGAAGCCCTTAGTATAGTCATAGCTGCAATTGTAAGAGTGAAAAATTATGCATTTGCTATAATGCTTATATCCGTATTTATGAACATTTTAACTATCTTTGGAAATGCTATAGCGCTTTTTGGACTATTCGGGCTTCCGAATTTTGGATTAAGCGGAGTTGCTATATCTACTATATTTGCTAGAGGCGTGGGAATTATACTTTTAATGTATGTTTTAGTAAAAATAGCCAAAGTGCATATATTTTTTGGATTATTTTTTAAATTTAGTTTAGATATACTTTCCAAGATCTTAAAAGTAGGACTGCCTAGCGCCGGAGAAAATTTGCTTTGGATAGGTCAATATATGGTAGCGTTTAGTTTTGTAGCAAGCATGGGGGAAACGAGCCTTAGTGTACAAACCATATATTTTCAGATGTCTATGTTTATATTTTTAGCCGCTACATCAATAAGTCTTGCAAACGAGATAATAATAGGTCATTTAGTAGGAGCTTGCGAGTTTGACAAAGCTTATAAAAGAGCTTTTAAAAGCTTGAAAATCGGGGCGCTCATTACTTGGATAGTGCTTTTTATATTTTATTTGAGCCGTGAGGAGATAATGAATAGTTTAAATTTAACCGAGGAACTAAAATCCATAATGCGGCCTCTTTTCACGCTTTCTTTAGTGCTTGAAAGCGGCAGAACATTTAATATTATAATGGTAAATTCGCTAAGAGCTAGCGGAGATGCCAGGTTTCCATTTATAATGGGAGCACTTTTTATGTGGGGAGTTTCACTTCCTATAGGATACTATCTTGGTATAATTTTAGAATATGGAATAATCGGTGTTTGGATAGGATTTTGCGTAGATGAATGGGCAAGAGCTTTTGCAAATACTCTGCGCTGGAGAAGTAAAAAATGGCAACTAAAACGTCTAGTTTGAAATTTGGTAAATTTGATGTGACTATAAACTATAAACCTGTAAAATATCTACGTCTAAAAGTCGCTCCAAACGGCGATATAAGTATATCCGCTCCTTTTTTTACCTCGAAAACAAATATCTTAAATTTGCTTAGTAAAAACGAAAATTGGTTAGAAAATACTCTTGCAAAGATAAAACCCAAAGACGACAAAATCAAATTTTTAGGAAATGCTTATGAACTTAAATTTGATGAAAATATCAAAGAAGTTTTAGTTTTAGGCACTCAAATTTTAGCTCCTTGTAAAGCGCAGTTCGATAAATTTCTACGCTTAAAAGCCAAAGAGATATTTCAAAAATACATAGAATTTTATCAACCAAAAATATCCAAAAAAGTAACTCACGTAAGCATTAAAAAAATGACTTCTCGCTGGGGCAGTTGCAACTCCAAAAAAGGCTATATAAACTTAAATTTAAATTTAATAACAAAAGATGAACTTTTTATCGAGTACGTCGTACTTCACGAGATGACACACCTACTCTATCCGCATCATCAAAAGAGTTTTTACGATTTTATAGAAAATATAATGCCCGATTTTAGGGCTAGAGAGAGACTTTGATATTTTTTGGAGTGATTTTTTGTATTTTTATTAAAATATTTCTGGCATAATTATTATATATAAATAAAATTATAATAAAAAAGGAATATCAATGCAAACTATAAATATAGATTCGTACTCCACATTAGTAGTTATGGTTTTAGTGCTGCTTCTTGGCTCTTTTGTGATAAAAAGAGTAAAGTTTTTGCAAGACTATAATATACCAGAACCTGTTGTAGGCGGTATTATAGCGGCTGTATTGTTTTTGTGCTTATATGTTTTTGCAAATATACATTTAGCTTTTGATTCATCTCTCAAAGATCCTTTGATGCTGGCGTTTTTCTCAAGCATAGGGCTTTTGGCTGATTTTGCATCCCTTAAAAAAGGAGGAGTAAAACTCGTTATATTTTTATTTATTATAAGCGGATTACTAATTTTGCAAAACGCAGTCGGTATAGGAGTGGCCTTAGGTCTTGGAGAAAATCCTCTTATAGGACTGCTTGGAGGATCTATAACTATGAGCGGCGGTCACGGTACTGGCGGAGCTTGGGCGAACGAGTTCATAAAAGCGCCTTATAACTTTAGTGCAGCATATGAAGTAGCAATGGCAAGCGCTACGTTTGGACTTATAGCAGGAGGTGTTATAGGAGGTCCTGTGGCTAAATTTCTTATAACTAAATACAAGCTAAAAACACCAGATACAAATGTGGAAGACAAATCCGCTATTTTAAATTTTGAACAGCCCGGAAAAGAAAAGCTCATCACTCAGCAATCTTTTATAGAGTCTTTAGCACTTATATCTTTATGTCTGCTGATAGGAAACTTCGTATCAGATTACGTAAAAACGCTAAACGTGAATTTTACTCTACCTACGTTTGTATACTGTTTATTCGTGGGAGTTATCCTTAGAAATTTACTTCAAGCATTTAAAATTCATGAAGTCTTTGACAGAGAAGTATCCGTTATAGGGAATGTTAGCCTATCTCTATTTTTGGCATATGCTCTTATGAGTATAAATCTTTGGCAGCTCGTATCTTTAGCGCTTCCTATCGTTACTATACTTATCTCTCAAGTTGCACTTATGGTATTTTATGCTATTTTTATAACTTTTAGATTTTGCGGACGAGACTATGATGCTGCGGTTTTGGCTGCTGGACACTGTGGATTTGGCTTAGGAGCGACTCCAACAGCAATGGTAAATATGCAAACAGTCACAAATCACTACGGTATGAGCCATATGGCATTTATCATAGTTCCGCTTTGTGGAGCATTTTTCATAGATTTAGTTAATGCTCTTATTATCAATGGATTTTTACTATTTTTTTGAATTAGTAAACTGAGTTACTTAGATAACTCAGTTTATAATTAATCTATAAATCGTTTTAAAAGTCCTTCATACGCGTCTATTCTTCTATCTCGTAAAAACGGCCACCATCTTCTTACTTGCTCACATCTTTTTATATCTATATCAACTATATCGGCAAGCTCATCTGTGCTATTTGAACGAAACAATTCCTCTCCTTGAGGTCCAAAAACAAAACTATTTCCCCAAAATCTAATACCGCCATTGCCATCTGGAGCAGCTTCAAAACCTACTCTATTAACAGTAACTACTGGTAGTCCATTTGCTACTGAATGTCCTCTTTGTACAGCAACCCATGCTTCTAATTGTCTGGATTTTTCGTCTTCACTATCGCCATCAAACCAACCTATAGCCGTTGGATATATAAGTATCTGAGCTCCTTTTAGCGCCATAAGTCTAGCAGCCTCTGGATACCACTGATCCCAACAAACCAAAACTCCGAGTCTGCCTATGCTAGTATCTATAGGCTCAAACCCAAGGTCTCCTGGAGCAAAATAGAACTTTTCATAAAAATTCGGATCATCTGGAATATGCATTTTTCTATATTTTCCGGCTATTCTTCCATCATTATCAAACACAACAGAAGTATTATGATACAGTCCTGCTGAGCGCTTTTCAAACAAAGAAGTAACTAAAACTATTTTAAACTCATGGGCCACCTCAGCCCAATAAGCTATATCGCTTTCAAAGTCATTTGCCAACTCAAAACTATCAACGCTTTCATCTTGACAAAAATAACTGCCTTGATGAAGCTCTTCAAGCACGATAAGCTCTGCACCCTTGTTGGCTGCTTCTTCTATAAGTTTTGTAGTACGTTTTATCGTATCTGGTTTATTTCCATAAAATTTATGTGCTACTAATGCTACTTTCACAACTCCTCCTTATCTCTATCGTCTTCAGTATCAAAATGCATATCAAAAACCCATTTATGTCTATTAAATTTAGATCTTATTTCACTTTCTATATCGTCTGCTACTGAGTGCGCTTTACTAAGAGATATGCTAGGATCAAATACCAAATGTACGCTAAAATAGTACTTTTCTCCGCTTATACGACTTTTTAGATAATGATAACTTTTTACTTCGTGTTTTAAATTTATAATATCTATTATCTCACTTACCATACTTTCAGGCAGCGCTCCATCAAGTAAGATATAAACGCCCTCTTTTAGCAACTTAAACGCACTAAAAACTATATAAACGCTAATACCGATACCAAAAAGAGCGTCTATAATATCATATCCGCTAAGCCATATAGCAAACAAAGCCGCTAAAATAGCCGCATTTGTCACAAGATCTGTTTGATAATGAAGCGCGTCGGCTTTTATTATTAAATTTCCGGTTTTTTTATACTCGCGCTGCAAGTAAAACACCAAAGCTCCAGTAAGGATAATAGATATAATCATAACTATCATACCTGCGCCGACTTCGATTGATTTTCCTGGATTTATTATTTTCGTTACACTTGAATAACAGATAAAAATGCCTATCCCTATGATAAAAGCACCTTCAAAAAGAGCCACTAAAGCCTCTATTTTGCCATAACCAAAATTAAATTTGGAGTTTGGATCGGAATTTGATTTTCTAAGCGCAAAATAGTTCAAAGCCGATACAAGGCAGTCTAAAAGCGAATCTATAGCGGAGCTCAAAACAGCCATAGAACCGCTAGCCAAACCTATAGCAAACTTTATGATAGCCAATACTACGGCTACGCTTCCTGCTACTACTGGAGGATATACTCTCATCTATCTCCCTTAAATCTATTTTGACTAGAGCAGTGTAGACTGCCGTTTTGCCTGATAAATACCGTGCTATCCACTCCTATTATATCTAAATTTAGAACTTGCTTAAGCGTACTTAAAGCAAGCTCATCGCTTTTTTTATCACCGTAAGTAGGAACTATAAGAGCGCCATTGACAAATATAAAATTACAATAAGTAGCTCCGAGCCTGCGTCCCTCGAACATAACAGGCTTTGGAAGCTCAAGAGGAACTAGATTAAACCCTGTTTTTTTAAGCTCATTTTCCATTTCTTTAAGAGGCAAATAATGTTCATCGTTTTTATCTGTGCAAGATGCGTAAGCTATAGTATCTTTTGATATAAATCTAGCAAGAGTATCGATATGGCTATCAGTGTCATCGCCTTTTATAAAACCGTGTTCTAACCAGATAATTTTTTTTAGCCCAAAAAGCTCTTTTAGTCTGATTTCAAGCTCATTTTTACTAAGCGAGTTTCTATTATCATTTAAAAGGCAGTTGGTTGTAGTTAGAAGTACACCATCACCGTTAAACTCTATGCTGCCGCCCTCTAAAATAAGCGGAATGCTTACAAGCTCGCCTTTTAAATGCGAAAAGAGTTTCTTATTGACGTCATTATCTAAAGAACTTTCAAATTTACCGCCCCATGCATTAAATTTGAAATCATAACTAATGGTTTTCAAACCGCATTTTACATCAATAGCACCGTAATCTCTTATCCAAGTATCATTTGTCAAGACTTCTAAAAACTCTACATTTTTAAATTTAGAAAATCTATCAAAGTCGCTTTTTTGAGGCGCTATAAGAAGTAATTTTTGATAACTGCTAACAGCGCTTATCAACTCTTCATAGCTAGTTAAAATATCATTTAAATAAGGCTTCCAGTCGCTATTAGAATGCGGGATACTAAGCATCAATAGCTCTTGCTCATCCCATTCGGCGTAAGTTTGTATCATAATGCCACCTTTGAAACTCTAAATTAGAAGTTTGCAAGGATAGCATATAACCATTTAATATTTTATAAAACCTAGTTTAAAAGTAGTTTTAGTTCGTTTTCAAGAGCGGATTTAGGATATAAGCCTAAAAATTGTTTAGATATTTTTCCATTTTTATCAAAAACGTAAGTAACCGGCGTTCCCATAATTCCTCCAACGATATTTGAAAAATAATCTACGGATTTTTTAGTTGATACACTCATAAACTCAACGCCTTTATCTTTTAAAGCCATCATATCGCCATCAAACCCGAGAGAATTTCCCATAACTCCTATAACTTTTATCTTTGAACCATACTCTTTTACAAGTTCATTTAAAGCCGGTACTTGAGCCGTGCAAGCTCCACACATAGTAGTGAAGAAAAATAGTATATAAGGTTCGTTCCAATTTGCTATTTTAAGCTCTTTGAGAGCCGGATCGTAAATAGTGTCAAATCCGTCTTTATCATTTAAAGCCATATGATGTTTAAGTCCGCTTCCGCATCCTGCTAAAATCAGTGTAAATACCGCCGCAAAAACTATATTTTTCATTGTAATTTCTCTATTCTATCAAGTTTTCCATGTTTTAGATATACTACTTTATCTGCATATCTGCCAAGCTCTTCATTGTGAGTGATGAGCAGTAGAGTTTTACCGTCATTTTTAAGCTCTTTAAAAAGCTCTAAAACTATTTTTTCATTTGCCTCGTCTAAATTTCCCGTCGGTTCATCGGCTATTATTATATCTGGATCATTTATAAGAGCCCTTGCTATGCAAACTCTTTGTTGCTCTCCGCCGCTAAGCTCACTTGGTTTGTGCGCGATTCTATGAGCAAGTCCGACTTTTTCTAAAGCTTTTTTAGCACTAGCTTTATCTATGCAGCTGTGATAATACTGACTTAACATTACGTTTTGGATAGCACTTAGATAAGGTATAAGATGAAACTGCTGAAACACAAGCCCTATTTTCTTACGTCTAAACTCCAAAATTTGATCATCATTTAGATGGCTTGCATTTTCACCGCCTAATATCAGTTCGCCGCAAGTAGGACTATCCATAAGACTAAGTATATTTACAAGCGTACTTTTACCGCTTCCGCTTGGCCCCATTATACTGATCCATTCACCTTTATTTACACTAAAATTTATATCATCAAGTGCTTTAACTTCGTTGAAATACTTACTTATATTTTTTAAATTTAAAACTTCCACTTCTACTCCCTTAACAAGTCTGCAAGATTTTGATTTAACGCTTTTTTGACAGGATAATAACTAGCGATAAATGCAAAAACAAGACTTAAAATAACAGAAACAACAAGACTAACAAACCTAAAATCAACTCCGCTAGAAAATATCAAATTACCAAGAAAAATAGCCAACAAATAGCCGACTAAAGCTCCTAAAAACGATCCAGCAATGCTAATAACCAAAATTTCAGAAAATATTATTTTTAAAACATCTCTTTTGCTAGCTCCGATAGCCCTTATAAGCGCAAATTCTTTGATTTTCGATAGCAAAATAGAGCTTAAACTAGTATTTATACAAACCGATGTTATAAACAAAATAGTAACTCCTATAAGAGCCATCAAAAGCTTTATTTTATCTAATATCTGACCTTGAGCCTTTGAAACTTTGCTGATAACTTCAAATTTAAACTCGCTAGTACTAAGAGATGAGCAAAGAGATTTTATACTATCGTAACTACCGCTTATAGCGGCTTCGGCGTAGTTTATTAAATTTGGTTTATCTAAAATTTCTTGAGCCAAGCTCAAAGATATAAGAAGCAAAGAGTCCTCTTTTTGCCCATCATAAACGATACCTTTTATCCTAACTTTATAAACTTCATTTGAGTTTGGAGAGCTTATTTCTATGATATCACCGACTTTAACGCCTGTTAATTTTGCTAGATCCTCACCTATAAGTGCATTTTTATCATCAAAATCAATATTTATAAACTCGCCGCTTTTTATATCTAAAAACGGCATAATTTCTTTTAAATTCGAGAAATTAACGCCCATTATAACCGCTCTTGTAACGCCTATATTTACACTACCAAAAAGGTATTCGTTTTTAGCTTTTAACTCTTTAATGCCGCTTAGTTTTGCATCTAAATCAGCCATTTTTATATATCCGTTTTCTAAGCTTAACGGACTTATGATAACATTTGGACCATAGCTATTTAACTCGCTAGTAACTTTTTTGTCTATATCTGCATATATATTTATAAAAGCTGCACAAACAGCACTTCCAAGCAAAATAGAGATAAATATCACAAAACTTCTAACTGCGCTATTTGCTATACTTTTAAATATAATTTTTCTAAAAAACGCTCTATTTTCTACCATATAACACCTCAGCTGGAAGTAAATTTATAACACTTCTTAATGGAAGTATTCCGCCTAAAATACAAATAAGCATTCCAAAAACAATGCTGATAGGCAGCACCATAAAACTAACTCCGATAAAACTTCCAAATATTTGATAAGCTATAATGAAGCTTAAAGCATATCCAGCCAAACTTCCAAGTAAAGAAGCGGCTATACAAACTATAAAAACTTCGGCTGCAAACTGAGCATAGATGATAAACCCGCTTGCTCCAAGTGCTTTTAACAGACCGATCTCTTTTTTGCGCCTATGAATTTCGCTACTCATTAAACTCGTAATAGCTATACTTGATACGATAAGCGATATCACGCTCACGACTCCCATTAAATTTTGAATCTTTTTTGTAATGCCACTTTGAGCTTCGCTAACACTTAAAACAGCCTTTGCAGAAGCATTTGGATACTCTTCGCTGATCTGATAAGCTATAGAACTAACATAAGCGGAGCAGTACCATTTATCGTAAGCAACGCTATCAAGACTCTCAAGATCCCTCCTAGCCTTCAACGAAAGATCATTTTCTGGTATCGTCATAGCGGCGACTTCGGCTTTGTTTATCAAATTTGGCTTATTCGCGATATTTTGAGCTAGTTTAAGACTCATAACTAGTTTCGCACTCTCGTCTTGAGCTCCTTTTAAAACTCCAACGACTTTTACGATATAGTTATTTAAATTTAAAACATCTCCGACTTTAAGACCTAACTTTTCTCCTGCTAAAACCTCATCTAAGCTATCATCAATCGGATATCTTCCATCAACTATCCAAAACGGATATAAACTTTCTACGCCGCTTCTAAAGTCCGGCTCTCCTTCTACATTTGCATCTTTGCTAAAGTAAGTACCAACTATATCGTAATTACCGGCTTTAGCGGTTAAAAACGGTGCAAACGCTGTTATATTATTTCTCCAAAATATCTCTTTTATCTTGTGTAAATCACTCTCTTTTAGATAATCCTCATTTTTCAAAGGAGAGTAGTTTTTACCTGCTATTTCTATATTTAAGCTATCTGATTTTGGAAGTACTACGATGTTTGAACCATAACTTCTTAACTCTTTTGCTACTTCATCTCCTATTTTTAAAGTTATATTCAGCATGCAAGCTATCAATGAAACAGACAAAAATATAGTTATAAAAGCTAGGATTTTACTCTCTTTAGACCCTGTTATAGAAGATTTTATCAAATTTAAAAACATTTATTCACTCCTTTAATTCGCCAGAAGTAGTAACGTAATTTTCCGGATTTTCTTCAAACAGCATTTGATTATCATGGTTTTCAAAAAAATACGTCCTTCCGTAATAAATATAATTGAACTTAGAGCTATTTGAAATCTCTTTTTTACTAACTGGATCAACAACCTTTTTTTCGACAATTTTGCTAAAAAATGTTGCACCTTTTTGTATCTCTTGCAAACCTATAGTAACGTTTTTGCCGTCGTATTTATAATCAAAGGGTATAGGATTGCAGCCTCCTGCTTTACCTACGCTAGGAAGAAATATTCTTACATTGCAACTAATACATATAAGATTATCGCCGCTTTTTATATATCCCATATCGCCACATATCGCGCACGCATCAAAAACAGCAACAGGAGCTAATTTATCTTTAAATCTATTTATAAGAAAAAACCTAACTTCATGTCCGTCATCGGTGATATAAGCATATCTATGGAGTTTTCCATCAAGCAAAGCTGCAGCGTCGAATTTAAACTCGCCGTTTATCGGCTCTACTATAATAGGAGTACTTATAGAAGGCGGTCTTGAAGATACTAATATATAAAATAAACTAAAACATACTATAATCGCTCCAAGCAGCCATGCAAAAAAAGCATTTCTAAATCCCTGCGTTCTAGTGGCATTTATGATTCTAAACTCAACAATATCTTTATAAAGTGCTTTTTTAGGAAGCTTACTTAAACTAAAAAGAGCTAAAATAGCTAAAAATAGTGAAAATACAATAGGTAAAAAACTATCGAAATAAACTATTTTTGCGACAACAGAAAGAGTATTGGAGTAAGTAGGAACGGTTCCGTTTTGCATTAAGCCAAGAGTTAAAAATCCAGCTCTATCCACTATCAAAATCACAGTGCTAAAAATAGCAAAAAACAGCCTAACAGACTTACAAACTAGACTTAAAACAGATCTTAAAATAAAATATGCAAGCAGTAAAACCACAAGAGCAAAACAGATCAAAAATAGATTGCTAAGACTCAAACTATCTAAAATTTCACCGGTAAAAATAGTGAAATTCATACTTATATAACGGTAATCAAATCCGTATCCGACTGCGAGTAAAAAGACGGTTAAAGATACAACATAACTATTTTTAAATTTAAAACAAAATAAAAATAAAACTAGAGCCACCAAACAAAGCGTATCAAAAAACAATTTTACATCATCTGCGATAATAGCAAATTTAGTTATCCCAAATAGTATAAAACCGACGAAAATACCGACAACAGCTGGTAAAAATATATTTTTAATATGCTCTTTTACATCTAAAAATGAGATTATAAAACTAAACCCAAATAGAGCCAAAACAACTTGATAAAAGAAAATTGCCATCATAGCACCTTTTTAAATTTAAAAAATCACTAGCCGATAAATTGCGCAATTTTATAGTTCATTTTAAACGGCGCAAAATTTATTAAAACTCAAGCAGAGATCTTTTAAATTTAAAAATCCAGCCAAAAATCAGCCGGACTTTTTAAATTTATACTTAAGCCAAACTGCTTGATTAATCTTTTGGAGCACCTGTATATTTAAATGTATATTTTGCATCAAACGGTGCCCACCATTTTGCAACTCCCGTTGCTTTGTCTGCGTGGCGTCCAAAACCTTGAGTACTTGGATTATCTATATGAAATGTAAGTTCATAGTTACCGACTCCGGCGGTCATTTTTAAATTTGCGCCGTAGTGAGGACCGTCGCTTGCTACCATAGGCATAAGAGTTCCTTGCAGTGTTTTACCGTTGTCTATGTTTTTTAAAGTATAAGCTATCTTAAGATAAGGCACCCATTCACCCTCGCCAAATCCGTTTGCATTTCCTTTTATAGCATGGATATCTGCTTCAAGATGGATATCTGCTAAACTAGGAGCTAAGTCTATACCTTTTGGCTCCATATCTATAGGTTGAAGATAAACAGCGGCTATTTCCATACCGTTTTTCTCTATCGGCTCACCGATAGGCTGCTCAGCTGCCATAGTAATAACTGCTGCAAGGCTTAGTGCCAACATTCCTGAAAGTATTTTTTTCATACTTGTTCTCCTTTATTAAGATTGATTTGTTTTTGCTTTATTATATATACTCCTATTATAAGAGCTAGTATCATCAAAAATTGAGGTATCAAACTCTCATAGTACGGATAAATTCCCAACCAAGTTATAGTAGGAATAGACTCTATAACGTTTGGAACAAATAATTTTCCTTCCACAAGCTCCATTACGCCTTTACCCACAAATACTATCGACATATAAAATATAATAGCCGAAGTAGCTATGAAAAATGGTTTTATAGCTATCTTTAATGAGAACGCTTTAATGATAAAATATAGTATAAAAAGTATTACTATACCAGCAACAAATCCAAGTCCGACCATACCAAGAGCGCCGTTTGAACGTGCATCAAATATAAGAGCTTGATAAAATAGCACGGTTTCGGCTCCTTCTCTATATACTGCTAAAAACAGAGTCCACCAAAGCGCTTTACTATCTCCGCTAGTAAGGCTACTAGTGATGTGTCCTTGTATATAATGGTTCCATTTTTTAGCTCCGGCGTTACTAAGCAGCCAAAATCCGACATAAAATAGAAGTCCGACTGCTATAAGCATAACAACACCTTCTATTATCTCTCTGCTTTGTGCAGCCATATTTGAGCCAAATATTAAATTTACGGCCCACGCTGTAGCAAAACTAAGCAATATAGCCACTATCATCGAGCTATAGACGATATTTAGATGTTTACTATTTCCGGTTTTTATAAGATAAGCTACTACTGCGGAGATAATTATGAGAGCTTCAAATCCTTCTCTTAAAATTATACTAAGCGCATATATAAAAAGAGCCCATCCGCTAAGATCGGTACTACTTTTTTCAAGGCTGGTTTCTAGCAAAGAGAATAGATTGTATTGCTCTGCCAATACTTTATCGCTACTAACTCCGCTTTTCATAAGAGAAACTATCTTGCTAAAACTAGCCTCAGTTGCAGTTTTAAGCGTGATATCTATAGCCCCTATTTTACTCTCCATACCGCTTGCTTCATACTCATCAAAATATATATCTCCGGCCTCGCTTATAGCTTCTTTTATACTACCGCTTTTGTATAGAGACAGTACATTTTGCATTTTATCTTTTATATTTTGCACAGTAGGAGTAAAATCTACTACTTTTTTTTCTTCTACTTCTATTTTAGGAGCTAAAACATAAGACTCTTCTGGAAGTTTATTGATAGCGCTGCTTATAAGCTCGTCGATATCTTTTATAGACTGTTCAAATGCATTTTTTTGCATATTTACATTTTCTGATATCACGTTACCCATAATCTGCTGTATCATTTGATCTAGCCTTTGAGTGGCATATCTTCTAACGGCTATTTCAAGCTCCATATTTCTATAATAATTAAATTTAGCTTTATTCATAGCATTTTTAAGAGCTTCGCCGTCTTTTTTGTCATAAGCCAAAATAGCATCATCTAAACTAGATTTTATATTTTCATAAACGCTACCCCATGGATTTGACTCTAAGACAGAAGAGCTCATTCCAGCAGCAGCCAAACCGCCGTCATCGCTCTTTTGGGCTTGGAGCTTCACGCCGCTACTTATAGTAGGCAAAACTTCTTTTATCTCGGTATTTAAATTTGCTATCATAGCTTCTATTTTAGCGACGTCTTGACCCGCTTTGATAGCTTTTCTTATATCTCCAAACTGTTTTTCCATAGAGTAAGCTTTTTTTTGACCAAGATTTATTCTAATACCGCCTTCTAAATTTTCAAAATGCCCGAAATACGCAGTTTGAGTAAGCTCTCTAGCTTCAGTATCCTTACCGTTCTTATAAAGTTCTATAACTTGAGTAAATATCTCTTCTATGCTTTTTGCCTCTTTTTCATAATTTGCAAAAAGAACAGTAAAGGGTATAAGTAATATAAAAAGAATTTTAAGAATTATTTTCATAAATTTAACCTTAATTATAAGTTTGTTATTGACAATTATTTTCATAATGGAATTGAAAGTCTACAATGAGCTAACTTAAAAAACAATAAAATTTTATATATTATTAATATTGTTATCATTATATTTTTTATTATTTAATAATTTTTTTGATTTATTAAATAAATTATTTTAACTTTAATGAGTGTTTTATAAATGCTTATTTTTAAATTTAAACTGTATATTTCATAATTTCACTCCATTGCAATTATACAAATGGAGTGACGCAAGGAGGAGAAAATTAAAAATTATTAGCTAATTATCGTTTTAGCTGATTTACTGTTTGAAGCATCTCGTCTGCTGTTGTAATCGCTTTTGAATTTGCCTCATAGGCGCGCTGACCGGTTATAAGATCGGTCATTTCTTCAACTAATTGCACGTTACTCATTTCAACAAAACCTTGTTTTATTTGACCAAAACCGTCAGTACCGCCGTTTCCTATATTTGGAGCACCGCTTGCGGCAGTTTCTAAGAAATTATTATCGCCCATAGCGTGAAGTCCACTTGGATTTATGAAATTTGCAAGCTCAATCTGACCTATTTGAGTCATCTCTTGATTTCCTGGTTGAAGCACGGATACCGTGCCATCGACTCCTACAGAAATTTGAGTTGCGTCTGCTGGTATATTCATCTCTGGAAGAAGCCTATAACCATCACTATTAACGATATTTCCGTCTCCATCAAGCTTAAATGCACCATTTCTAGTATAAGCAGTAGTACCATCAGGAAGCTGAATTTGGAAAAAACCGTTACCGGCTATAACCATATCTAGATTATTCCCTGTTTCTTTAAAATACCCTTGACCAAATACTTTAGTTATAGCAGTAGGACGCACTCCAAGACCTACTTCCATACCAGTTGGACTCATAGTTGTCGTACTTGTCGGTGTTCCTGCGTACTGCATAGTTTGGTACATCAAGTCGGCAAATTCTGCACGATTTTTCTTATATCCAATTGTATTTACGTTTGCTATATTATGCGATGTGGTATCTATCTGGGTTTGCTGAGCTACCATTCCAGTAGCTGCCGTATAAAGTGAGCGTATCATCTATCTATCCTTAACAAATTAAACTTTTGGTGAAGCAAGTTTAGTAATTGCTTCTTGATTTATATCATTCATATGTGTCGACATAACTCTTTGATACATATCGACAAGACGATTTGTTTCTACTAAATTTACCATCTCAATAACAGGATTTACGTTTGAAATTTGAGAGTATCCTTGAGCGACGGAACCGCTATTTTCTACATCATTTAACTCGTTTAAATTTGGAAGCACAAAGAGATTATCACCCTCTTTTTGCAAATTCCTAATCTCTCTTGGCTGAGCTATAAAAAATCTACCAACATTTTCGTTATTTGAGTAAATATTTCCATCTTTATCTATAGTTACAGGAGCATCTTGAGGAATTTGAATACCTCTGACTTCTTCTGGCTGATTTTCATAATTATTTGGAAGCACTCTATAACCTTCTTTTGTCACAATGTAGCCTTCATTGTCCAAATTTAAAGCACCGTTTTTTGTAAGTCTTACTCCATTTGGCGTATCAACTAACAAAAATAGATCGCTTTTTCCTATAGCTACATCCAGAGGGTTATTTGTCATTTTAAGTCCGCCGACATTAAAGTCAGTGTAAATTTCATTAATCTGCGGAACTCGATCAATGGTTCTATTTAGAAATTTAGCGGCGTCTCTTGTATGATTTTCCAAAGGTAAGATATCTCTAGTTTCTTTAAATATTCGTTCAAAATCAGCTATAACGACATCATCTCTTTTATAGCCGATTGTATTTACATTTGCAAGGTTATTTGTGATTACATCAAGTCTATTAAACTGCGTAACCATCGCGCCCGTAGCTTGATAATAGCCGTTTTGCATATGTTCTCCTGCATTAAATTTAGAAATAATAAAGCAAGTTTTGTTCCATGTTTTTGAAAAGCATTTCAAAATCTGCATTTATATAGATTTAATTATTTTTTAGATATAATCCTTAATTTTAACAAAAACAGATAAATAAATTTTAAGGAGCTTTATATGAGTGCAGCAAAAGAGACTTTTGCACAAATAGAAGAGTTATTTAAAGAGAACTCAAAAGGTTATGTTACTTTTGAAAAGCTTGTAAGATTGTTTGACAAAGCTCCAACGGTTGCTACCATAAAAAAAGTCGAAACTCTAGCCGAACTCTATAAAACACAGCTGATAAGTGCTGTAGAAGCGGCAAAGATAAAAAATATACAAGAAGCTAAAAAATCAGAAGAAGACAAGCTAAAAATCATAGATACCGCCTTAGAAGAGGAATTTGATCTAACTAGTGAGAATGATCTTTTAGAATGGTCACGATCAGACAGCCCTGTGAGAATGTATCTTAGAGAAATGGGTCAAATTTCACTTCTAACAAAAGAAGAAGAGGTAGAAATCAGTAAAAAAATCGAGCTTGGAGAAGATATCATCATAGATGCTTTTTGCTCAGTGCCGTATCTTATTGATTTTATTTTAGATTACAAAGAGCCTCTTATAAATAGAGAACGCCGAGTTAAAGAGCTTTTTAAAAGTTTTGACGAGGAAGAGAGCGAAGAAGAGGAAGAAGAAACAACTGAAGATGAATTTAAATATGATGAGAACGAAGAAGATAGCGCTACAGCAAAAAAACAGCCAAAAAAACTTGACAAAAGAGCAGAAAAAGTAATAGAAAGCTTTAAAGCTCTTGAAAAAGCCAAAAAAGAATGGATGAAAATAGTAGCAAAACAAAATATATCTATCGAAGAAGAAGCCGATCTAGTAGCAAAGTTAAATTTAACTTTTAAGAAAAAAGTTTTGAAAGATAAATTAATGGATCTTGGACCTACAAGCAAACTTATAAATGAAATAGTAAAATCCATGGAAACGGCTTTAAAAAGCGATGATGACTTTGATAAAGAGCTAAAACGCCTTGAATATCGTCTTCCTATGTTTAGTGCCGAACTCAAAAAAAACCATCAAGGCATACTAAAAGATATAACAAAGCTTTCAAAAGAAGATATCATATCAAGAGTTCCTGAAGCAACTATGGTATCAACTTATGTAGAGATAAAAAAGTTATTTCAAACAAAAGAAGCTAGCAAAACTGGATTTAATCTAGAACCAAAAGAGCTAAAAATAGTATTAGATCAGATAAAACGCGGTAAAAATATAAGTGACGATGCAAAAGCTAGAATGGCAAAATCAAACCTAAGGCTAGTAGTTAGTATAGCTAAGCGATATACAAATCGCGGACTTCCGTTTTTGGATCTTATTCAAGAAGGAAATATTGGTCTTATGAAAGCGGTTGATAAATTTGAATATAAAAAAGGTTATAAATTTTCAACATATGCTACATGGTGGATAAGACAAGCTATAAGTCGCGCTATAGCTGATCAGGCCAGAACGATACGCATACCGATCCATATGATAGAAACTATAAACCGTATAAATAAAATCAATAGAAAATATCTACAAGAAGAGGGAAAAGAGCCAGATGTAAGCATCATAGCAAGAGAGGTAGGTCTTAGTATAGATAAAGTTAAGCAAGTTATCAAAATTACCAAAGAGCCTATAAGTCTTGAAGCTCCAATCGGCAGTGAAGATGATGGCAAATACGGCGATTTTGTAGAAGATAAAACAACTCTTAGCCCAATGGAACAGATACTAAAAGGCGACTTAAAAGAGCAGATAGATGAAGTATTAGATCAGCTAAACGATCGTGAAAAAGCGGTTATAAGAATGCGTTTTGGTCTTTTAGAAGATGAAAGCGATAGAACATTAGAAGAGATAGGAAAAGAACTAAACGTGACAAGAGAGCGTGTCAGACAGATCGAAAGCTCAGCCATAAAAAAACTAAAACATCCAAAAGTAGGTAGAAAACTCAAAAATTACATAGAGGGAAATTAAATAAAAGCGATATAGATTTTAGTCTATATCGCTTTATATCGTCTAAAGTACTATCCTAAAAGTCCAGATACTTGACGTTGAAGTGTTTGCATATTGTGTGCAGCTGCCATAGTTGAACTGTTTACCAACAAATTCGCATTGTTGTAGTTAGTCACATTATTTGCTAGGTCGTTATTTTGCAATTGAGATTCGCTAGCTTTCGTTGAAGTAACCGCGGTTAAACTAGCATTTATTCCGCTTATAAGACCATTTTGTAAACTTCCGATATCAGTTCTAAGCGAATTTACGCTCTTTAAAAAGTCACTTATAGTATTTTGATTAGATATGTCCAAAGAATTAACATTTGGGGCTGTTAAGTTTATGCCGACTTCTCCGTTTCCTGTTTGGAAACTAAGCGAATTACCAAAAATATTTTTACCATTAAAGCTGGCAGAGTTTAAAGAGTCTTGCATAGATGTTTTTAGAGCATTTGCTTCTTTATTTAAAGCACTAATTTGCTCTGGTCCGTTTATTGCACTATTTGCTCTAACAGAAAGCTCATTTAGTCTATCTGCCCCTTTGCCTAAATTTTGCAAAGTAGCATCAGCTATCTGAAGTACTCCAATGGCGTCATTTGCATTATTTACACCTTGCGAAATCGAACTTGCACTGCTACGCAAAGAGTCTGCTATAAGCAAATTTGAACTATCGGTACCGCTTAATGCTCTTTGAGCAGATATATTTTCAAGTGCTTTACTTGCATTTTTTTGAGCACTATCTAAATAGTAATTTTGGTTACTATTTGTATAATCACCTATTTTCATAACTACCTCCTTTGGTAGATTTTATATATTTTACATCAATAATATTGAATTTTGTCTTAACTCTCATATCTCACCTTTACAGAAAGCTCATGAGCGCCGAGACCTTCAGCTTTTGCTAGGCTCATACAGGCTTTTCCAAGCTCATTTATAGAGCTTTTATTCATAGAAATAATCGAACTTTTTTTCACAAAATTACTCACTCCGAGAGGTGAGAAAAATCTCGCACTTCCTCCAGTAGGCAACGTGTGATTTGGACCTGCTAAATAATCTCCGATCGCTTCTGGAGTATAATGACCTAAAAATATCGCTCCAGCATGTTTAATACGTGCAAGATACTCAAACGCATTATTCGTGGCGATTTCTAAGTGTTCTACAGCTAAATCATTCATCAAATCTATGCACTCATCCATATCTTTTGCTACTATGATGGCAGATTTATTATCTATACTAGCTCTTGCTATCTTTTCTCTACTTAAAGTTGGCAAAATCTTATAAATTTCGTCTTTGACGCTATTTGCAAATTTGTCACTAAAAGTTATCAAAAAACTACTTGCTATTTCATCATGCTCAGCTTGACTAAGCAAATCTATAGCAATATGATGTGGATTAGCACTGTCACCCGCTATAATACCTATTTCGCTAGGTCCTGCTATCATATCTATATTTACATCTCCAAAAACAAGCTTTTTAGCAGTTGCAACATATATATTTCCCGGCCCAGTTATAACATCTACTTTTTTTATGGTTTTCGTACCATAAGCCATAGCCGCAATAGCACTTGCTCCACCAACTTTATAAGCATATTCTATACCAAGAAGATGCATAGCGCTAAGCAGAAGTTCATTTACATTTCCTCCTACAGCAGGTGTGCAAACCACTATATCTTTGACTCCAGCAACTATAGCAGGGGCAGCATTCATCAAAAGCGAACTAGGATATGCCGCTTTACCTCCTGGTATATAAAGACCTGCTCTATCTACAGGAGTTACTTTTTGACCTAAAATACTCCCGTTATCTTCGAAACTCAGCCATGTTTTTTCTAGCTGTTTTTCATGGTATATTTTTATGCGTTCATATGCGATACTTAGAGATTTTTTAAGATCTGGATCTAGATTATTATATGCATTTTCCATATCGCTGCGCTCTATTTGCAGATCGCCATTGACTTTCCACTTATCAAATTTAAAAATCTGCTCGTTTAAAGCTTCATCCCCATGCTCTTTTATATCAGAGATAATGTTATTTACCGTTTCCATTACATTTTGCATATCTAAATTTGAACGATTTACTAATTTATCAAAATCTTGTTTGAAATTACTATCGTTGCTATATAAAATTTTCATAATCTATTCTCTCCTTTATTTAATTATACCATATCTAGTTTAAATTTACGTTTGTAACGCTCCAAAAGACTTTCATTTCCTATCATTCCACCTTGATGAATATATAAAATTTTATTTTTAAATTCAGTTAAATTATAGAGTAAACTAAGCCATCCAACACTATCGTAAAGCAGCTCAAACTCAACATTTGTTGAGTCTTTAAGCTCTTTATAAATATCAAAAAGCTCACGCTTTAAATTCCCAAAATGATATTTTTTTGGCGGATTTAAAATATTCAATTTCGAATCTTTATCTAAATTTAAAACCATAGAAGCAAGATAATCTCTATCGCCCACGCAAGGCGTAGTATATACTTTCATTTGGCTTAAATTTTTAGCTAAATACGCCGCACTAGCACCAGTACCACTAGGCAAAAATATATCAAATTTAAATCCGATTTGATTAGAAAAATCCTCTATAAGCTTAGCTTGAGTTTTAAACCCATACTCGGCTTCGCTCATAGCCACACCCTCAGGAATTAAAATATCGTCGATATTTTTTAAATTTGAAGCGAAATCAGCTCTATTTTTACTTTCATAAATCACCATGCCATTTCGCAAAGCCAAAGCCAAATTTCCGCTCGGACGCTCTTTTAAAAATCCGCTTAAATGATCGGTTACATAGATAAACTCTAGTCCTTTCATCTTTGCAAACACGCTAAGGCTGTACATTGCATTTGACTGATTTGAGCCATAAGATATAATGCGTTTAAAACCGCTTAAATCCGAATTTAAAAAATACTCAAGCTTTCTTGCTTTATTTCCATTAAATTCGCCTCCGATTTTGTCATCTCTTAAAATCCAAAAACTACGACCACGAAAATTTACGCATTCAAAATTATCAAAATTACCTTGCATTTTGATTGAGAATTTTTTCTATCTCTTTTATAGTGGCTTTATCCGAGATGCTAAATTTAATCTCAATTCTGCGAGATGCTTCTTTATCCTCAACTCCGTTTTTATAAACAAGATCGCTAAAACTTCTACCGCTTGCTATAAGGTATTTACCTAGTTCTTCATTTTTGTAAAATGAGTAGATAAATTTCATTACCTCATAAGCTCTTTTTTGCGATAATTCAAGATTATAAAGATAACTGCCATCGCTATCGGTATGACCTTCTATAACTATTCTATCAATGTTCGGTCGTATCTCATCGCTTAGAAGCACATCGAAATACGCCTTTAAAGTACGTCTCAAATCGAATCTAGCGCTATCTTTTAACATAAATGAGTTTGTATCAAACAAAATAGATGACGGAAGCGAAACTGAGCCTGAATTTGCATCGATACGTATGGAATTACCAAGTTTTTGCTTTAGATCCGATATCACTTTTAATTTTATACCACCTAAATCTTTTATGCGTTCTTTTGTACTATTTAGATCAGCCAAAACACTGTTATATTCGGATTCTTTTTGAGTTAAAGCAATTTTTAAATCACTGATTTGTTCATCTTTTAAATTTATAATGGAGCTTAACTCTTTATTTTCCTCATTTACCACTCTAAGAGTACTATTTATATCTCCAAGCTGAATACTTAATTCGGCAAGTTTCTCATTAAATAGTGCATTTATCTCAGATAAAGCTAAATTGCGATCTTTAGCATTTTGTAATTTTTCTATGAAATCTTTTATCGCTTTTTCTTTTTTGTTCAACTCATCACTACTAAAAGCAAGTGCTTCTACTTTTTTATTTAGATCTATTCTTAAAGCATTTAAATCTGCTTGTGTGAGTACGTATTTTACTACGATAGCTCCGATGAGCAGCACAAAAACAAACAAAAGTCCAGCCATCAAATCGGCGTAAGATATCCAGAAATTACTTCTTTCGTCTCTTGAATTATCTAATTTCATCTTGATTTGCTTCTGTATTTACTTCTAGTTTTTCTAGTGCGCTGTTAGTCTCATCATCTATCTCTTGAATGCTCTTTTTTAGCTCTTCTATGATTTTGCTGCTCTCATCCCCTTTTGTTCCCTCATCATCAAAAACCTCTCTAAAAGCTTGCATACCATCTATCATAGCAGCTCTAAATCCTTCTAAGGCTTGTTTTTGTTTCTCTAAAATTTCAACGCTAAAACCCTCAAGCGAATTTTCAAATTTAGAGATATTTCCACCAAGATCATTTACGGATCTCTCAAGTTTAGTTATTTTATCATCACTAGCACTTTGCAATCTTGTGTAATGCTCACTAAATCTTAGTTGCATCTCTTTCAAATTTAGATTAAACGAATTAAGCACATTAATTATTTCAGCATGTACTTTTACCATATCTTTTTGATCTCGCTGAGATTTGATAAGCATTCCCATAGTATGCTTTATATGTTCACTGCTTAGTTTTACGGCGTCTTCTTCTACTTTAAGCATATCAGAAAAATTTTGGAATTTTCTTTCAACCGCTTTATTTAACTCTTCAAAAAAATCCTGCTTGCTAACATGCTCAAAAATTACGCTAATCTTCTCGAAATTTCCGAGACTTTCTTGCATATATCTCTGCTCGATCTCCTCTTTTGTCCAAAAAAAAGTATTTGTAGCATTTTTTTGCCTAGCTATAAGCTTCTCAAATCTACTCATACCAAATCTCTCAAAAAATATCCACCAAAGAGCCAAAAAAATACCATATATCGACACATAAAATGCAGTTCCAACTCCGCTTAAAAGGGTGGAAATCTCAGTTTCAAGCGCTTCTGTGCTTGATGAGCTAAAATTCGGCATAGATATAGCTATACTTAAAAACGTACCAAGTATACCAAGCATAGGAAAAATTCCAGCACCAACTGAGGCGTAATTATCATTTCTAACGTCATTTGAATATCTTTTTACAAACTCATCAAAACTACCGTTTGACTTTTGATCTTTTCCTATTATCAAAAGACTTTTCATAATATAGCTTTTAAGATCTCTTTTAAACTCATCTTTTCTCTGCTCAAATAAACAACATCCAAGCTCAGCACTATGTCTAGCAAAAAGCATCGCTATAAAAAGTATAACTCCCATCATAACTATAGTATGAAGCTCAACGCTAAAATTTATAATACGAAAATACCCAAGCAGAAATATAGCGTATATCAAAACAGGCAGAAAAACTATTTTAAAATAAACTACTTTACTTTGTCTCTTACCGCTATCAGGTAGAAGCAAATCACTAAACGCATCATTTTTATCCATAAAAAGTTCCTTAAATTTATGCTAAATTTAAAAATTTATAAAATTATTAAATTTAAAATAAATTTGGCAGCATACAAGCCGCCAAAATCTAATTTTTATTCATACAGTTTAAATTATCAAAAGCTTCAAGAAGTCTTTTTATCATACTCTCTTCACCAGATCTTAACCATTTTCTAGGATCGTAGTATTTTTTATTTGGCTTGTCTTCTCCCTCAGGATTTCCGATCTGAGATTGCAGATATCCGTGATGAGCCGCTTCGTACTCTCTCACTCCATCCCAAAAAGCCCATTGTGTGTCAGTATCGATATTCATTTTAACAACACCATAACTTACGGCGTTTTTAATATCTTTTAACTCACTACCACTACCGCCATGAAAAACGAAATTTACCGGCTTGTCGTCATTTAGAGAGAATTTGTGCTTAATAAACTCTTGTGAATTTTTAAGAATTTCCGGACGAAGAACAACATTTCCCGGCTTATATACTCCATGTACGTTTCCAAAACTAGCTGCTATACTAAATTTATCGCTAATTTTGCCTAACTCGGAATAAGCATAAGCAACTTCTGATGGTTGAGTATAAAGAAGAGAGTTATCTACACCAGAATTATCAACACCGTCCTCTTCTCCTCCGGTAACTCCAAGCTCGATTTCAAGACTTATATCAAGTTCGCTTAAATTTTTTAAATACTCTTTACAAGTAGAGATATTTTCCTCTAAGCTCTCTTCGCTGAGATCAAGCATATGAGAACTAAAAAGCGGTCTTCCGAATACTTTTTTATGTTCACGACTAGCCTCTATAAGACCATCTATCCATGGCAGTAACTTTCTAGCGGCATGATCTGTATGCAAAACTACTGGAATGCCGTACTCTCTAGCAAGCAGATGAACATGCTTAGCACCTACTATAGCGCCTAAAATATCTGGCTTAGGACATGACTTACCGGCAAAAAAACCGGCGCCGCCATTGCTAAATTGGATTATAACAGGTGAGTTTGCTCTTTTTGCGGCTTCTAACACTGCATTTACGGAATTGCTGCCTACTACATTTACTGCTGGGATAGCGAACCCTTCTTGTTTGGCATAAGCGTAGAGTTTTGTGATATCATCACCACTTAGTACGCCTGCTTTTACAATATCCAAAACTCCCATTTTCTACCCTTATTTATACTCTATTTTTGCATCTTTTTTTAGATCGCTTACTTTTTTTTGCATAACAGTTCTGAACTCTTCACTTTTCATTTGATTTTCTATATTTGCTTTTGCTTTATCAAATCCAACTGCGCTTTTATCTTTCATATCTTCTTTCAGTATAACATGATATCCAAACTCGCTTTTAACAGGTTTATTAGTAATTTCACCTTTTTTAAGTCCAAATGCGGCTTTGCTAAATGATGCTACCATTTGAGATTCGCCAAACCATCCTAACTCACCGCCATTTACTGCTGAACTTTTATCTATAGATTTCTCTTTTGCAATTTCTGAGAATTTTTTATCAAGAGCGGCACCTTTTAAACCATTTAAACTTTTTATGATATCTGCGGCTTCTTTTTCTGTCTCAACTAAAATATGTTTTGCTTTTGCTTGAGCTGGAACTACAAATTTATCTTTATTTTGCTCGTAAAAATCTTTTGCTTTCTTCTCATCCACTTTTATAGCGTCAAACTGTTTTTTCATCCATATATTTATAGCTACATTATCTTCAAGTTCTTTAACAACTTTTTTAAATTCATCATCTTTTTCTATACCGTCTTTTTTAGCTTGGTCCAACATAAGCTTTCTTTCTATAACTCTATCCAATAGATTTTTCTTCATATCAGCTGGTACGTTGCTTGTTTCTGATCCGTGCGGTCCTAATACTGGAGCTAAATCCTCATCTGTTATATTTTGACCATTTACTGTTGCCAAAACTGCGGCATTTAAACTAACTGCAGCAGCTAAGCTTAAAGCTAAAATTACACCCTTTTTCATACTTATCCTTTATAAAATAAAATTAAAAAACGTTATATTATATCAAAAAGCCCCGTTAATTTTGTTTAAAATTTAGTTTTTTTAGCTAAAATCCCAAAATGCGAACAAAAAAAGATATAAAACAAATTAAAGAACTATTTTTGCAAAACTTTAGTGGAGCTAAAAGCGAACTTAAATTTAAAAATCTCTATGAACTTCTAGTCTGCGTGATGCTATCGGCTCAATGTACCGACAAAAGAGTAAATTTGATAACTCCTGAACTTTTTAACGCCTATCCAGATATCAAAAGCTTGTCTGAAGCAAATCTTGCCTCACTAAAATTACTGATAAATTCTTGTAGTTTTTTTAATAACAAAGCAGCAAATTTAATAAAAATGGCAAAATCGGTTATGGATGAGTTTGGAGGCGATATTCCACTTGAAGAAAAAGAACTCATAAAGTTAGCAGGAGTCGGTCAAAAAACGGCTCACGTTGTTTTAATAGAACACCAAAATGCAAATCTTATGGCAGTAGACACACACGTTTTTAGAGTATCTCATAGACTGAATTTAAGTGATGCAAAAACCCCTCAAGCCACTGAAATCGATCTTACTAAAGCATTCAAAACAGAATTAAACACTCTTCATCAAGCTATGGTTTTATTTGGCAGATATACCTGTAAAGCCTTAAAACCACAATGCGAAAACTGCTTTTTAAAGGAGCTTTGCAGCTCTGAAGACAAAGTTATCTAAGCTCGCTTAATAAATTATCTATAACGCTAAGCGTGTAGCTTATTTGATCATGAGTTATCACATATGGCGGCATAAAATATATAGTGTTTGCCAACGGGCGAAGCAGTAGACCTTTTTGTAAAGCTTTTTTATAAATTTCATAACCCATTCGTTTTCCCTCAAAACCGATCAGGTCAAATGCTAGAACCATTCCTGTTTGTCTAAAATTATCGACAAAGTCATATTTTAACAATGTTTCAAATTCGCTTTTTATAAATTTAGAAAGATATATATTTTTTTCTATCACGTTTTGCGTTTCAAAAATATCTAAAGTAGCATTAGCACATGCGCACGCCAACGCATTTCCAGTATAGCTATGAGAGTGCAAAAAAGCCTTTTGGCTCTCATAAGTATCATAAAACTGCTCGTAAATATTCTCGCTCGTAACAACAACGCTAAGAGGTAGATAACCACCCGTTATACCTTTACTAAGACACAAAAAATCAGGCACCACATCACACTGTTCTAGGGCAAACATAGTTCCGCTTCTGCCAAAACCAACAGCAATTTCATCAAATATAATATCAACATCATATTTTTTTGCCATCACACAAGCCTTATTTATAAAATTTGCGCTATACATATTCATATCTCCTGCGCACTGAATAAGCGGTTCGAGCACAAATGCGGAAATTTCATTGCCATATCTTTCTAAAATATCTTTTAGACCGCTAAGCGCCTCATCGTCGCTTACTTCACGACCTTTAAAACTCAAAGGTACGGGGGTGACTATGGTTTTTATTAAAATATTTTTATATATTTTTTTATACAACTCTACATCTCCGACGCTAAGCGCCGCTATAGTTTCACCATGATATGAGTTTTTTAAATTTAAAAAAAGAGGTTTATTTTTGCCATTTATAATATTTTTATGATAGCTCATTTTAAGAGCAATTTCTATAGCGCTACTTCCATTATCTCCATAAAAACATCTATTTAAAGGATAAGGAAGCAGATCTATCAACCTTTTTGATAGTTTTATAATACCATCGTGACTAAATCCAGCCATTATAACATGTTCAAGATTTTGAGTTTGTTCACTTAATTTTTGATTTATATATTCGTTTGAATGACCAAATATATTTACCCACCAGCTAGAAACACAGTCTATATACTCATTACCATCAAAATCAGTTAAAATCGCGCCTTTTGCACGTTTAATAGGTATAATAGGAAAATCCTTATGATCACTCATCTGAGTGCAAGGATGCCATATATGTTCTAAATCGAGTTTTGATAATTCACTATTTGTCATGCGTAACCTTTTTAATGAAATTATACAACTCAAATTTAAAAACTATCTTATATTTGTATTATCAATTATTTTAAATTTAAAAAGGCTTAAAAATAAAATGCTATTTTCTTACGGCTTTTATTGCTTTCAAAAGTATCTCAAACCCATATTTACTCGAGTTTTCTACATCTTTTAACGTTTCAATTCCGACTTTAATATTGTTTTCATTTTTAACTACATCCATAACTTTCAAAAGACCGTTATGAACATTTTGATGATGCTCGGAAACTTCTTCTATCACATTTTTATTATTTGACAACAGATCTTTTACGCTACTAGAAAACCATTTACCAAACCTACAACTAGTGTGATCTGGAATATCTTCAAATTTGTTATATAAAATCGCCTTGTATCCGCTTAATTTTAAATTTATATGATCAATCTTGCCATTACTGATATTTATCTCATTTGTTATATTTAAAGATTGATTGAGTATATTTTGAGTATTTTCATTCACGCTGTCTATATTTTCACTGAAAATCTCAATTCTTTGCATAACATCATTAGATAAAGTAGAAAATTTATGACTCATATCAATCATCGTATTTGAGTTTTGTTTTAAAGAACCGATATTTAATTCAACTTCTTGAGTGGCTTTTTGTGTGCGTTCAGCAAGTTTTCTAACTTCATCTGCGACTACTGCAAATCCTCTTCCGTGCTCTCCTGCTCTAGCTGCTTCAATAGCCGCATTAAGAGTGAGCAAATTTGTCTGATCGGATATATCTTTAATTAAATTTATAATTTCAACTATAGATATCACACTTTGATTTAAAGAAGAAGCATCATTTTGAAGTCCGCTACCTATTTGCTGGATATTTTCCATAGATGAAACAACCAAAGTCGTCTGTTCTCTGAGTTTTTCAGTTTTTAAAAATGTTTGATTATTCAAATTATTCATATTTTCAAGCATTTTAAGGTTTTCTTCCATGGTTCCTTGCAAAAATCCCATTCCATCTTCATAACTAGCTATAAGAAGATTCGGTGCCGTCTCTTTAGCATCAATATTTTTAATGGTTTCGTTACTAACATCTTGCAGTTTTTTAAGTTCTGATTTTAAACTTTCGTTCTCATTTTGCAATTTCAGATTTTCATTTACTACATTTTTGTACTCAGTTTCTGTTATAGAACTGTTTTTAGAAAAAAACATAAGTATCCTTTAATAAAATTATTCTATAATCATACATTGCAGCTACTAAATTATAAGTAAATAAAAAACTTTATTATATTTTTAATAAGAGGGTATTAATAGTTTCTTATTTTACCCTCCCCAAAAAACTCTACTCAACTCTGCATTTAAAAAATAAAGCAGTAAATTTAATAGTTAATATAGCTGTAATTATTAGTTACTTATTACAGTTCTTCACTATTTTTTTCGGATTTAGTTTTGCTTTTAGTTTTATTAGTATTTTTTACTTTATCTTTATTTGATATTTTACTTTTTTTATCTTTTATATTAGCTTTTGATTTAATACTATTAATATCTGTATTACCTGTAGTTGCAAGATCGGCTTTTATAACATTAAATCTCTTATTGCTTATACCTTTAATGTTTTTTATCTCATCTATGCTTTTAAATTCAGTATGTTTTCTATACTCTATTATAGCATTAGCATTAATTTCTCCTATACCAGGAAGCGCCATAAGCTCCTCTTTAGTAGCAGTATTTAAATTTACTGCACAATAAGCCAAACTAGCAAGTAAAACTATTAAACTAAATAACCTCATAATAAACTCCTTAAATATAATATATTTCATTATAAGCTAGCAACCTAAAAAGCAAACTTAAATGTAATGCAAATATGATAAAAATATATAAAGAGTATAATGGTAACACTACCTAATAATTTAATAAAATTTATCTATATAAATATATGATATAATATAAAATAATAAACTAACTATATTAAATTTAATTATAAAGATCTTATCAACCCGACAACAATTAGCCAAATTCATAAATATTTATATTGATTAAACTAATATCTGTCATTTGTCAATCATAAAACATTAGAAATAAGCTTTTAATTGATAAAACT
>NZ_JAWIZX010000008.1:0-45409 GCF_032840035.1 Campylobacter sp. TJR-1
TTTTGAGCCTGACTTATAATGTGGTCGCTCACTCCTTCAAAATAGCTAGTATTTGCACTTAGCACGCCTTTAAACTTCTCTTTTAAGGTCTCTGCCATGTTTGCTCTTGTTTCAACACAAACATTGTCATTAGCAAACGATAAACGCCGGTAAAGCCGATACGAGCGATATGAGGTTTCAACACAAACATTGTCATTAGCAAACTATAATAAACTCATCATCTAAGTAAATTTAAAAAAGCAATTAAGATAAAAAATAAATTAAAAGATATTATCTAAAACTATTAAAAATAGATTATTTGTTATATATATAATATAGCTATAAATAATGAGAATAAATTTATTTTCCAATCTAAATTAAAAAAATAACAATAATAAGTTAAATATCATAGGAACATTAAATTTAAACTATTTATCTATGTTTTTAAAAGTTTAACTAAAATTAGGTTGGAAAAAGCTTAATGCAGTATAAAATATAAATTTGTAGTTAGTGGTATATAAATATTATTATTGCTATAAATTAAAACTAACATTAAAATTGAGTTGGGTTATATACAAAACCCCTGGTGCCCAAAGTCGGACTCGAACCGACACACGGTTTCCCGTACCAGATTTTGAGTCTAGCGTGTCTACCAATTTCACCATTTAGGCTTAGAGTAATAAATAACTATAAAATAGAAGTTGGATTATACAAAAAATTATATTAAATTTAGTTTAAGTATAAAACATATCTGTTTTAAATTTAAAAATAGCTGAAACTTAGCCGATTATATCAACGACGATCTCTGTTTTTAATCTATTTTTAATAATTTTATTTATCTTTAGGTTAGGAATTTGCATATTATAAAATTCATCTAAACTAGATATCTGATTTAATGCGATACAGCGAAGCACGATCCCTCGATAAGCTTTTGCAAAATGACTTACGACCTTACCATTTTTTAAAAATTTAATAGTAGTATATGGCTTGGTTAGACTATAAAATTTTTCATAAAATCCAGCCCTAAGATCTAAAATATCAGAATCTAAAAAATCATCTAAAACACCACTAAAATACTTCTTATAAAAGACTTCGGTACGAAAACCACCTATGCTTTCACCTTGTTTTAACTTATAATCAAAAATCATATCTTTTGCTAAAATCACACCATATAAATTTGAAAAAATAATCGTATTTTCATCAATCATTTTTCTTGATCTTTCATCCAAATTTCTATAATTTAGATGCTCATAAGCAACGCCATTATAACGTAAAATAGCCTTCATAAGTGGACGAGAAAACAGATCGCTAGAGTAATATTCAAGCTCATTATCTTTTTTCAAACCAAACAGAGCTTGCAGCTCATTTTTATTAGCTTTTTTTAAAAAACTGTTATACATCTCTAAAATTTCCAGACGTTTATCATTTAAATTTGGAAAAACCCATGAAAAATTTACCGATGCATCTCTAGATCCGCCAGACATCTTACTTTCACTTGGAGAAAATAGAATTTTCACTTAAAAACCTTTTGAAAAGCTTTCTTTAATGTGTGATATTGATCTAAAAACGGAACTCCATGCACTCTTGTATATGCTATGGTCGTGATAAAATTCGTATCTCTACTCCAGCGAGGAACTAAATGATAATGTATATGCTCAGCGATCCCAGCACCTGCTGCAGAGCCTAAATTCATACCTATATTTACACCATTTGCATTAAGACTTTCTTTTAAAACTCCGACTCCTAACTGAACAAGATCGCTCATTTCAGACCATATATTTTTGTCTAAATTCTCAATATTGTCGGTATGAATATAAGGTATTATCATAAATTCGCCCAAAGTATATGGATATCTGTTCATTACGGCGAAACAATTTTTAGCCCTAAAAAGCACAAAGTTTTCTTCGTCGTTTTGGATATTTTCAGCAATATCGCAAAAAACACAACTATGATCCGTTACTCCATCATCTTTTCTAGTCTTAAAATACTCAGCCCTCCAAGGAGAAAACTCATGTTCCATTACTCACCTTTCATATCTTTTACCGCATTATAAATACTTTCTTGACGCATAAAATGTTCACCTATTAAAAACGCATCAGCACCTTGTTTTTTTAAATTTATTAGTTCTGAATTGTTATATAATCCACTCTCCGCAACTATAATTTTGCCACTAGGGATAAGAGGTATAAGCTTTATGCAAAGCTCCATATCCATATCAAAAGTTTGTAGATTTCTGTGATTAATGCCTATTATATCGGCATCTACAAATAACGCTTTTTCAAGATCGGTCTCATCGTGAATTTCCATCAAAACTTCTAAATTTAAACTTTTTGCATATTCAAAAAGAGTTTTTAAGTAAAACTTATCAAGCGCTTTTGCTATAAGAAGTATAAAATCCGCCCCATACAACCTAGCTTCGGCTATTTGATAAATATCAACTATAAAATCTTTTCTTAAAATAGGAGTATTAGTATATCTTCTAACTAGTGCCATATACTCCAAACTTCCTTGAAAATAAAAAGGCTCGGTCAATATAGAAAATGCGCTAACACCTGCTTTTTCATACTCAAAAGCTATTTTTAATGGATCAAAATCTTCTTTTATCACGCCTTTGCTCGGGCTTGCCTTTTTTATTTCAGCTATTATATTTATGCTATTTTTTTGCTTTAAAACCTGTTTTACATCTCTTGGTATATATGAGTTTGTAAGTGCATTTTCTAGCCTGCATAAGGGTAGATTCTCTTTTATGTTTTCTAAGTTTATCTTTGTTTTTGATATTATCTCATCAAGTATCACTTTGTTCCTTTATTAAAACATTTATCAATAGCAGTTTTATGGGCTTTTGCTTCGTCTTCTTTCATAAATTTAGTATCGCTTTGTATCTTGTCCATCCACATTTTAGCCTCCTTGCACTCGCCAAGCTTAAAATATCCCCATGCAATTGAATCTATAATATAAGGAGAATTCGGATCTAAAATATAAGCTTTTTTCGCAATATCAAGCCCTTTTTTCAAATCTATCTCATAATCAATCAATAAATAACCGTAATAATTAAAGTAAATAGGGCTATTTAAAACATAAACAGAACCTTCAAATAACTTAACCACCATATCTAATTCAAATTTACTGATATTTTTAGAACTCTGTTCGTATTTATATATAGCCATTCTAGCCATATATTCTGGATTTTGCGATCTATTATATAGATCTTGAGCAACATTATAAGCTTTTTGAAACTCTTTTAACTCGGCATATATCTCCATCAAAATAGGCTCGTTAAAACTATACTTTTCTAAAAGTTCTTTAGCAGAGATAACATCTTTTTTATAAAGCAAAATTTCCAAAGCTCTGTTTAAAAAATCGCTCTCTTCGTAAGCTTCATATAGTTTTATATACACTTCAATCATCAAATCAAGCTCACCTTTAGCAGAGTAAATATTTAGCAGAGTAAAGCAGACCGGCTTAGAACAGCCGTTTTCCCCTATCCAATTATTAAGATATCTTATAGCCTCATTTGTTCTATCTAGCTTATTATCAAGCATATCTACAAGTTTTAATAAATTTTCTTCACTGCCCTCAATCTCATAAGCTTTTTTAAACTCTTTTAAAGCTCTTATAGGTTCATCATTAAAAAGATAAATAGTTGCTAAAATAGAGTGATTAATGCTATTATTGCTCTCTTTTTGTATTAAATTTAAAGCAAGATCTTTAGCATCTTTAATCTGTGATTTTAAAATATAATACCCTATTTCGATTCTTATAACATCATAATCAGCGTTTAAAATCTCTCTAGCATCTGTTATAAGCTCATCTAATCTATCATCTTTTATCACGAAAGCTATCTTAAGAGCCTCTTTTAAAAAAATAGGCTTTTTAGTCGTCTTGTAAAGCATATAAAATACTTCTAATGCATCTTTCGATTTTGCATCTCCAAGCAGATAAAACCCTTTCATAGCTTCTAAATCTATAGTTGTATTTATATCAGAATACTTAAAAAAAGTTTCATTTTTCTTCGCGCCAACACTCTGTTTATCTGCACAACCGGCTAAAAATAAAGTGAAAATCAGAGCCGCTCTACACCAATACATTCTTTCTCCAATTCATTAAAATGCTTTTTAAAATAATCCCAAAACGGAAACGTCCTACACTGTTTTGGTCTAAATTCATAAACACTACAATTTTTATTATTTTCATCGAAAAATAAGCAAGCATACGCGCCATTATACTCTTTTTCCTTTAAACTAAATCTAACTCCTACGCGGTACGTAAAAAGTTTTTTGAACTCCGGTAAGCTAAGCTTTAAATGTGAGCTAAGAGACTCCATCTCGGCTTCGCTTATCCATATATATCCGCTATCTCCGGTGCAGCATTTAGCACCGCATACTTCACACTTTGAGCTATCAAAGCAGTAGTCAAAACCAAATTCTTTTAACACTCGTAAATCTCACTTTTTGTATCCGATTTTTTAAATATCTCTTTAACTTCACCGCTAAACTCATTTTCATCAAAAATTATAAGAGGAGGATAAATTTCGCACATAGATTTTGAACTTTTCTTTGCTTCAAACAGAGCTAATTTTGAACTTTCACCTATCCTTGAATGCACAAATCTAAGCTTTGTTAGCTTGAGTTTTAAACTGCTTAAAATAGGCAAAATTTCTCCTACTCTTCTAGCATCGTAGCAAAAATACAGGACTCCTTGAGGTTTTAAATTTGCATTTACGGACTTAAAAAAACTTAACGGATCAAGGCTAGAACTATATCTGCTAATACTTATATGTTCATTTTCGCTTTTTGTGATTTGACTATTATAAAACGGCGGATTTGAAACTATAAAATCAAATTTAATCTCGCTTTTAAATTTAGAAAAATCGTCACAAATAACAGCTGCAACAAGATTATTAACATCCGCGTTTAGCTGCGTTATGGTGGAATTTATCTCTTGGATATCTATGGAACTAAGATTTAAATTTATAAAATCCCTTTTTAAAAGCAATCCTAAAATTCCGCAGCCGCAGCCCACATCGAGCACATTACCAAAAATCTGATTTTTAGATATGAAGTCATATAAAAACAGAGTATCGCTGTTATAACGATACCCTTCTTTTAGTTGAAATAGTTTCATTCATAAACTTTAATGACAAATCCATATCCGCTTTGCTCTAGTAAAACATCTTTAGAGTATGCTAACATCGGATCTTTAATCTTAGAATTTATGGCTTTTGAAGCTGCGTTTAACATATCTTTTGTCGATTTTAAATTTAAAAGATTTACGTTTTTTAGCTCACCGACTTTATCGTCTCCTAAAAATTTAAAATCGCTTATAACGGCTTTTATCTCATAAATACGGCTTTTGCCATACTTTTTTATCATATCGTTTAATTTATTTTCGCAATCTTTATCAAGCTTTGCACTTTTATCTAAACTCAAACAGCTAATTTCTGATAAAAATCTCTTTGAATCTACATTTATATCACTTAAAACCGGCTGATTATCTTGATTTTTTATATTTTTTATCAGTTCTTCATAATAGTTTTTTAGCTTATCGTTTTGTTCTTTTGCCTTATTTTCAGCTTCTAAAACCATTTTTTTAGCTTCATCTAAAGCCTTTTTAGCATAATTTTTGAGCTCTTCATTTTGCGCATTTAGCTTAGTTATCATGTTATTTAAAATTTCATAATTTTGAATTTTTTTGATATCGTTTTTCTCATTTTCCAGCTCTTTTATTTTAGAATCCAACTCTGATATTTGTATGTTTTTTAGCGTGATTTGCGATTTTAAAGATGTTATATTTTTATCAAATTCCGCTCTTAACCTATCTTCATCATTCTTTAAAAAAAGCGCTTTTTGTTTTAAATTCTCAAGCGTATTTACATAGTTTGCGTCCTTAGCTTCTAAATCTTTTTTAAATTTAAGCTCCAAATTTATCATTTTTCCTTCAAATGCGGCTATCGTTCTGTTTTGTTCAAAAATTATCCTCTCGTAATCACTTTTTATGGCATTTAATCTTTGAGTTTCTATCTTTTTATAATTTGTTAAAACCCTATTTTCAGCATTTTTTAACTCTTCGTCTTTTTTTAGCTTATACTCTTTAAAATCGTTATTCAACTTTTCAAGCTCGCTATTTTTTAAATTCAACTCTCCAAAATAGTCGTTTTTTTGTCTATCTAACTCATTTTTTATATCATATAAAGCTTTTGAATGCTTGTTTTGAAGCTCAATTATCTCATTTGTATGAGACGCTAAGAGATCGTTTATCTTATTATCTTTGGTCAAAATAGTCTGATTTAAAGTATCAATCTGAGTTTTTTTATCGGCTAATTTACTATCTAACTCTTTAGATAAAGTATCTACTTGTTTTTTAAGTACCTGAGTCTGCTCTAAAAGATAGCTATTTTTTTGTGAAAGCTCTTTGTTTTTTTCTAACTGATCTTTTGTAGCACTTGAAACTTTTTCGTTGAAATTTATATCTTTTTTGCTAAGCTCTTTTTCTAACTCATCGATCTTATTTTCAAGACCGATTATCTTTTGTTCATATGATTTTATGCTTTGGATATTTTCTTTTTGAACTTCGTTTATCTTTTTAGTAAGATCATTGATATTTTTATAGTGTTGCTTTTCGACCTCATTCATAGAATCAAGATATTTTGCTGAAATTAGTTTATTTTCAGACTCCCTAAGAGAATTTTGCTCTCTTAACTTTGTGATAATTTCTAAATTTTTCTTAGCTAATTCTTCATTATCTGCAAAAAGAAGTCTATTTTTTTGAATAAGTTCAGCAATTTTATCTCTTAACTCATCGACGCTTCCTGAGGGGATCTCATCACTATTTATATCAATATTTCTGTTATTTAAAAGAGTTAGATAACTACCTAATTTATCTAACTCGTCTTTACTGATATATCTGTCTTGCTCCGCCATAGAAAGGTCGCTAAATTTAAGTTTATCTTGATTTAGAGCTTTTTCATCTTTGGTCTCACAACCTAAAATGAAAAAAATAGTACCGACTAAAAATAAAATTTGAGCAAATTTTCTAAATTTCAACACGAAACCTTATTTTGATTTTATAATATAATCAATCACGGTATGAGCATCATTTAAAGCTACTACGATACTTCCGCCATTTTTACTAGCTATATCTCCTCCTACAAACAGCCTTGGAGTATTTGTTTGAAGATGCTCATCTACGATCGGCTCTCCATCTTTATTTAACTCTATACCGCATTTTTGTAAAAAATCAACCGGAGTAGAGCCGCCTATAGCATATATAATTCTATCGTAAATTTCACTAGAGTTATTACTAAAATTAACTTTTACCTTACCGTTTTCATTATCTAGACCAATAACGTCTATTCCAAGCTTTAAGTTTAGTTTTTTATCGTTAAAATATTCAAAAACTTGTGCTTCGTTTATCTCGTTTAATCTAGTAAATTTCTCTTTTCTATAGCAAAGCGTTACGGTGTTACATTTGCTAAGCTCTATAGCGTACTCTGCTGCGGAATTTCCGCCGCCTATGACTAGTATATTTTCACCGCAATTACAGCTATTTAGATTAAAATTTACTATTTGAGTTAGTGATGGCGGAATTTTATACTCAGGTTTGTTAGGTTTGCCCATTCTTCCTATTCCTATCATCACATTTTTAGATTTATAGGTGTTTTTTGATGTTACTATATTGAATATATCGCCGTCTTTTTTTACGCTTTCAACTTCAATATTAAACACCGCGTCTATTTTGCCATTGTCAAGAAGATTATCAAAGTAATTTAAAGTACTCTCTTTTGTACCGTCAAAAAACTCGACATTTCCATGAGTCTGGCTATCTAGACCTTTATAAACTTTATCGACTCTCTTTCCGTCTTTGTAAAACTTTCGTATGGTTTGAGAGTGATTATCACCTTTTTCAAGCAGAAGAACATTCTTAAAGCCGTTGTATTTGGCTTCAACAACAGTGGCTATACCAAAAGGTCCGCCGCCTATAACGACCACATCGTATATATTTTCCATTTTTTCTCCGTATATTATTTGTTTTAAAGCTTATAAATCGTAAAATTTACCAAAATTCTCCTTAAAGAACAGGTAAAAATGGAAAAATTACTAAATAATTTAAAAAACTCATCAAAGTCACTGTCTATTCTAACTCAAACTCAAAGAGAAAATTTGATTATTAACATTGCAAACGAAATTATGAGTGCCAAAGATGAAATTTTATCTGCTAATAAGATTGATTTAGATCTTGCTCAAGATCTCAGCAGCGCATTAAAAGATAGATTAAAATTAACTAGTAAAAGCATAGAAAATCTATGCAACTCCATAAAAAATATAGCAAATTTAAAAGATGTTATAGGCGTAATAAAAGATGGTTGGCAGACAAAATCCGGACTAAAAATAGAAAAAATCACCATTCCGCTTGGTAATATAGCTACGATTTATGAGTCTCGCCCAAATGTCACGGCCGAAGTAGCCGCACTTTGTATAAAAAGTGCAAACGGATGCGCTCTAAAAGGCGGCAAAGAAGCTAAAAATACGAACTTGGCCATAATAAAAGCCATCCACAAAGCTTTACAAAAATGCGGTTTAGACAAAAACTGCGTTGTTTATCTAGATATCGATAGAAGCGAAGTCAAGAAGCTTATAAATATGGATAAATATCTAGATCTTATAGTTCCTAGAGGTGGTGAAAACTTAGTTAAATTCGTAAGCCAAAATGCAACAATCCCGGTTTTAAAACACGATAAAGGACTATGTCATATCTATGTTGATGAGTTTGCGGATCTTGATAAAGCATTAAGTATTTGTGTAAATGCGAAATGCTCACGACCAGGAGTGTGCAACGCTGCTGAAACTATTTTGGTTCACGAAGAAGTGGCCAATGAGTTTATACCGAATTTAAAAAAGTCGCTAGATGAGTTTAATGTTATAATTTTTGGCTGCAAAAAAACAGCAAAAATCATAGATTGTGAGTTGGCAAACGAACAAAACTACTCTACTGAATACCTTGATTTTAAACTAAATTTAAAAATAGTAAAAAATTTGGAAGAATCTCTAGAACATATAAGCGAATTTAGCTCAGGACACTCTGAAGCAGTAATTAGTGAAAGCTACAGTATTTGTGAGAGATTTTTAAGCTTAGTAGATAGCGCTTGTGTTTATGCAAACGCATCTACTCGTTTTAGCGACGGCGGCGAGTTTGGATTTGGTGCAGAGATCGGTATAAGCACAAATAAACTTCACGCAAGAGGTCCGGTTGGATTAAATGAGCTCACTACTTATAAATACATAATCCGCGCAAATGGGCAGATAAGATAATATACTTTTATAATATTTTTTTATTAATTTAAGTCAGACAAGTAAAATATAAAAAATATAAATTTCAAAATTTAGTTGGATTATAAAATTTCATAATCCAACTAAATTTATTCTTTAAATTTATTAATTTAAATTTAAAAATGTATTAAAAACGGTTAAATTTAGCGCTTTTTAACTAAATCGGCTATCAAAAATGCAAGCTCTAAGGCTTGATCCGCATTCAACCTTGGATCGCATTGAGTTTCATACCTATTTCCTAATGAATCTTCAGTAACGTTAAACGCACCTCCAACACACTCTGTTACATCTTGACCGGTCATCTCAAGATGTACTCCGCCAGCTATTGTACCGCACGCTCTATGAATTTCAAAGAAACTCTTGACCTCTCTCATAACATTATTAAACTCACGTGTTTTAAATCCACTGCTAGCTTTTATAGTATTTCCATGCATAGGATCTATGCTCCAAAGGATATTAAGTCCTTCTTTTTTTACATCGTTCAATATAGCAGGAAGCCTGTCTTCTATCTTATCTGCTCCCATTCTAATAATGATATTTAGGCGTCCTGGTTCATTATCTGGATTTAGTTTCCCTGCTAAAGATATGATATCGCCCGGTTTGCCATCAGGTCCTATTTTGCACCCTATCGGATTTTTTATACCGCTTAAAAAATGCACGTGCGCATCATTGATTCCGCGTGTTCTTTCACCTATCCAAAGCATATGAGCCGAACAATCATACCATTCATTCGTAAGGCTATCTACTCTAGTTAAAGCCTCTTCATAAGGCAAAAGCAATGCCTCGTGAGACGTATATAGTTTTGTTTCGCTAAGCGTCGGAGTATTTTGAGTCGTCACACCGCACGCTTCCATAAATTTAAGCGCCCCGGTAAGTTCATCTGCTAATTTTTCAAACTTATTATCAAGTTCTGCTTTTTTTATAAATCCAAGATTCCATCTATGAACTTCATTTAAATTTGCAAGCCCTCCGCGCGAAAATGCTCTTAATAAATTTAGCGTAGAAGCACTTTGATAATAAGCATCTATCATTCTTTTTGGATCTGGTATTCTAGCCTCTTCCGTAAAATCAAAACCATTTATAATATCGCCTCTATAGCTTGGAAGTTTCACTCCGTCGATATCTTCAAAATCGCTACTTCTAGGCTTAGCAAATTGACCTGCGACGCGACCTACTTTGACTACAGGACAGCCTCCGGCAAATGTCAATACTATTGCCATTTGAAGCATTATTTTAAACATATCTCTTATACCGTTTGCACTAAAATTAGAGAAACTTTCAGCACAATCTCCGCCTTGCAACAAAAAGCTTTTTCCTAGCGTAACGTTTTTTAATTCATCTTTTAAATTTCTGACCTCTCCGGCAAAAACGAGCGGCGGTAGACTTTTTAGCTTATCTTCAGCATTTTTTAGTTCATTTTTATCCGGATAATGCGGTTGTTGCAAAATATTATAATCTCTCCAGCTGTCTCTATTCCACTTACTCATATTATACCTTTAATTTTATATAAAATAATGCTTAATTATATCTAAATTGTTCTTAATTTTTCTTTTACAATCAATAAATTTTATTTGTAACAATCAAAAATAGATCTTGGATATATCATATTCATACATAAAAGGATATTAAGCAACCTAAAAAACTGAACTCTCACTAAGCAAGATAGAAGCTATAAATAGCGCAAACTATCTTATAAGCGAGATCCAAAGAAAACCACTTCTGTCAAATAATATTTAAAGCCTTTTTATGGGGCTTTAAATTTGCAAAGCCTATGGGTTGCTTCTTGAGTAATGTCTTCTTCCATATCATAATAATTGAATGTAGCTCCATGCTGTAAAGTTCCGTCTAAAACGTCTCCTGCTTGACGATTTTTGAGATCTAATTTTGCCACTAAAAATCCGTCCAAAGTCCTAGAAAACTCTAAAAGTCTATTTGGCGGATCTTTTAGTTTAGTGTATATATAGCACCAACCCTCGCCGCCGTTCCTACCGACTCTCCCTCTGAGCTGATGAAGAGTAGCAAGACCTAAACGCTCAGCACCTACTATAACTATTGTAGAGAGTTTTGGTAACGATATACCTACTTCTACGACAGTCGTCGTAAGTAAAATATTTCCATCGTCGGCAAATTTTTTTAAAGTATCTTCTTTATCTCTATCTTTTCCGTGAGTTAAATACACTTTTTCGAATCTAGATTCCCAAAAACCGCTAGCTTCACTTAAACTTTGATAACTGCTCATTTCGCTTTCTTCTACAAGTGGATATACTATTATAGCTTGTCTGTTTTTTTGAATTTCGTTTTTTAAATGCTCTAAAAGTCCACTGAATCCAGAGTTTTGCAGTATGATGGTATGAATATTTTTCTTATAGGGAATCTCTTTTAAAAAACTAAAACTAACAATCTGAGACTCTATAAGACTAAGCGTTCTTGGGATAGGAGTAGCGCTAAATTGCAAAAAATGAGCTCTTTTATCAAAATCCCTTGTAAGCTCATCTATTTTTTTGCGCTGATTTGAGCCAAATCTATGTTGTTCATCAACCATAACAAGTGGACTTTGCGGCAAGGATTGATACAATAAAACATGAGTTCCGATGATCAAATTTGCGTCACTAAAATCTACATTTTTAGCACCTTTTTTAACTAATACGGTATTATAAAAGCTAGGTAAAAGTCGCTTTGCTTCACTATATAACTGATCGGCCAATATACTAGTTGGCGCCATCAAAACCGCCGGTTTAGGATATATCATAAGAGCAGCTGCAAGCATAACAAGAGTCTTACCGCTGCCGACATCTCCCATTATAACTCTTTTTGCGGCTATATTTTGACTTATATCGTTTTTTATATCTTTTATTGCGGCTAATTGATCATTTGTCGGTTTAAATGGTAAACTTTCAAGCCAACTGTCGATATTAAAAGGCTTTATTCGTACTCCAGGAAATTGGGATTTTTTGCTGCTTAATTTTTTTATATAATTATAAATTTCTACAAATTTAAGAACTCTCAAAGTACTCGGATCGTTTTGCAAATTTGCAATTATTTTTGTGCTATTTTTACTATTTTCATGTATGCTAAGCAAGGTTTTAGCTTCTTTTAAATCAAGCCCTTCATCTGTAAGATTTTTTAAATTTAAATATTTTTTTATAAGTTTTTCTAGTTTTGCATCTGTAATATCTGTTTTATAATGCGGTATTATAGAGCCTACTTTTGTGACTACTTTGGGATTTATAAATTGCCATGATCCATAACTAAAGCTTGATTTTGCATGAATAAACATCGTCTTTCTGCTCTTAAAAGCCATATAGTGCCACGGTTTTGCATTAAATATAACTAATCTTATATCGCATTGCCATGTAATACAACATGCCGTAACAGTGAGCATAGAGCCTATTCTTTTACTAAATTTAGTCTCTATCTCAACGCTATTTTCACCTTCATTTGGGGTGTGTGAAATACTTAAATCATCATAGGATTTAGGCAACATCAAAGCTAAATCAAGAAGTGAGTTTATACCGATGCTTTTTAGATCTTTGGCGTCGCTGTCAAATTTCATTATAAATTACTGCAAAAGACTGTTTTAGTATCTCATCGTGAGATTTTATAAACTCATTTAATCTATCAAGCTTTAAGGCCTTTATCTTATTTAAATTTCTATCAAATTCACCAAGCTCATATCCAAAATAATACTCATTTTGCGCTATAGAAAGACGCTTAAATAGAGTTTCTTTAGACAAAGGCTCACTACCAAGCAAGAAATTTTTAGCCTGATCAAGCTCTTTTTGACTAACTCCGTCTCCTATAAATTTTTCAAACTCAGACTGAACTACGCTTATGGCCTCATCCTTGCTTTCATTTTTTGTCTGCAAATATCCACTAATCGCTTTATACGATAAATTTAGATCATTTCTAGCATATACAGAGTATGCAAGACCTTTTTTTACTCTAATTTCTTCCATAAGTCTGCTTCCAAAACCGCTGCTTCCAAGTATAAAAGTAGCCACACTAGCTAGATATTTTTCATCATCTTTTACACTAAATGGAGAGCCAAAATATATATATGCTTGTTCGCTTTGTTTTACAATAAACTCTTTTTTACATTCGTCGCTTGTATGAATTTCCTCAATCTCTCGTTGTTTTCCCTTTTTTAAAACATTTTTCAAAGCTTGAAAATCAACATTGCAAACCTCTATATCTCCGCCCAAAACTAAAAATAAATTTGATATATCAAGATTATGTATCAAAAAATTTCTAATATCCTCTATCTCTATGCTCTCTATACTAGATTTTGTACCGATAGAAGGCATACTTAAATTTGTTCCGTTAAATAAAATTTCATTTAACTTCACTTTTGCTTGATAGTCAAAATCGCTAGCGTTCGCCGCTATAGTTCCTAAAGCATTGATCTTTAACTTATTTAACGTATCTTCACTATAGTTTGGATCACTCAAAAGTTTAATCAACATATCAAAAGCAAATTTAAAATGCTCTTTTAAACAGTTTATCTCTATAGAAAAACTTTCAAATCCCGCGCTTGCATTTATATCTATAGCAAGCATTTCAAGGCGTTTGCTAAACTCATTTACTCCAAGTTGCTTTGTACCTTCATTAAGCAAAGCGGAACTTATCTTTGCAAGACCTGGTTTTATAGCATAAATGCTTCCTGCTACCTTAAACACAAGTTTTAAATTTACAATAGGCAAAGACGAACTATACTCGTAAATAAGCGAAGTTTTAATACCTTTTATATCTATGTCTAACTTTTCCAAATTTCCCCCATCACGCTACAAAGCAGCGTCTAAATAATAGTCTATCTGATCTTTTTTTAGTATTCTTATAAAATTTGTACTTCCAATGGCGCCAGTAGGATAACCGGCGGTCATTATATAAGTACATTCATCGCTTATAAGTCCTGCTCTATGCAGTCCTTGAATAGCGTTTGCAAGTAAGATATTTAACCTGCTTTTTTTTATAACAAGAGACGGTTTTACTCCCCAAACTATAGTCAAACTTCTGGCCGTTTCCTCGTCGTGAGCCACTGCTATGATATCCATATTTGGACGATTTCTAGCCATTTTCACCGCACTTTGACCAGAACTTGTTATAGAGATAATAGAACAAACCCCTATCCTAGTAGCTAGTCTTGAAGTTGAGCTTGCTACCATATCGGTTTCATCTACAAAAGAAAACTCATCGAATTTACCGTAAGGATAGATCTTTTCACTCTCTGCTATGGTTGCGCTCATCGCCCTTACAACCGCAACAGGATTTATACCCACAGCACTTTCTTCACTTAACATAACCGCGTCAGTTCCATCTAAAACGGCGTTTGCCACGTCGCTGATCTCGGCTCTTGTTGCACTTTCGTTTTTTGCCATTGAAAGCATCATCTGAGTTGCGGTGATGACTGGTCTGTTTGCTTCATTTGCTTTTCTTATGATACTTTTTTGAATGGATGGCACTTTGTAATATGGAACTTCTATGCCAAGATCTCCACGAGCTACCATTATACCGTCACTCACGCGTACTATCTCATCTATATTTTCAACGGCGTCAAATTTTTCTATCTTTGCAAAAACTTTAGCGTGTCCGCCGAATTCTTTTATGAGATCTTTTGCTTTTTGCACGTCTTTCGCATTTTGTACAAAACTAACCGCAACAAAATCCACGCCGTTTTTCGCGCCCCATTCTAGATCTTTTTTATCTTTTTCTGTGATGACTTCGATATTTAGCTTAGTATTTGGAAAATTTACACCTTTATTTGAGTTTAAAACTCCATCATTTTCGATAATAGTTTCTATCCGATCTGCAACTTTTATGACTTTAGCTCTAATCATTCCATCATATAAATATATATATTCGCCCTCTTTTATAAGATTTGAAATTTCAGGATGATTTATACTAAGTTTATACTCATTTGGAGTAATTTGAAAGCCGATTATATCGTCTTTGACGACTATGAGTTTATCTCCTGCTTTTAGCTCAAACGGATTTTGTAGCTTTCCTACCCTTATCTTTGGTCCGCAAATATCTTGCAAAACACCCAATCTAAATCCTAATCTCTTTTCAATCTCCCTAACTTTATCTAATGTTGATTTATGATATTCATGCGTTCCGTGAGAAAAATTTAGTCTAAATACGTTCACGCCCTCTTTTGCTAAGGCTTCTATCGTCTCTATGCTATCACTAGCCGGTCCTACTGTGGCTACGATTTTTGTTCTTTTATCTATCATAGACTTACTCCTTATTTTTTATCTTAATTATAGCAAAAATTAAACTACAATTTGGCTACTAAGTCTGTTTTTGAAATATATAAATTTCTTTATCGGCTAAAGAGTCGCTAAAAAGCTCTATTTTCATAGTTTTTACAAGCTCTAATGGGCAATTATCTTTTATAAATTTATAAGAGTGATAGTACTGAGTAATTTCAAATTTAGATTTTTTATACAAATTATCTTGCTCTTCAAAATATATAAATTCAGTATTAAGACTTTTGTTTTCATAGTTTGAGTCTATTATTAAATCATTATTTTTATCTTTGATATATAAGCTTCCGCTAGCCACGCTATCAAAACCGAATTGCGTATTTAGATCAAAAATAAGATATCCGCCGGGTTTCAACTTATTGCTAGCAGAACTAAAAAACTTAAACAACTCATTTTGAGTCATATAGTTTAGCACGTCGCTAACTGCTGTTATAAGATCAAATTCCATATCAAGTTTGTCTATAGGACAAACAAGAGTTTTTATGCCTTTCAAGCTACAAATTTCGGCCATTTTAGGGCTAATATCTAGCCCTAAAACTTTAAATTTAGATGACAATAATAAACTAAATTTCCCATTTCCGCAGCCAAAATCAAGAGCCAAATCACCATTTTCAAATTTAAGCGATTCAATTAAATTTAGATATTTTTTATAGAGCTCATCGTAAGCTTCGTAAAATCCTAAAAGAGGTTCTATTTTTGCATAAAAATCCAGACTATCTATATTATCTTTACTCTTTATCGACAAGCTCTTCATTAAATTTATCTTCATAAAATGTACTGCCTAAAAACGCGCAAATCTCTTTAACGTCTCTCAAAGCATTTCCAAGGCAACTAGTTGCTCCAGGACTTGGGGTCATATTAAAAATAATTCCTTTTTTAGTATTTATACTAGCTTCGCCGAGCATTAATTTTTTCTCAGTTTTATTTAGAACTTGAGGTCTTACTCCGCCAAAACCTTTTGCATAATATATGTCGCCGGTTTGTAAGCTAGGAACTATTTTTCTAGCATCTTTTACGAATAATTGTTTATTTAAAAGCGGAACTTCAAATAAAAAGTTTCTAAGTATATAATTTCTTATCTCAGAGTCTTTAAATAAATCGTAAAATATCTTAACTATATCACCGTCTAAATTTAAAGTTTTACAAAAATCCATAAAACTTCTATATGTTCCATGATATCTCTCAAGCTTTGGAAGAGCAAGTGCAGTTGGACCAAATCTCGTACAGCCATTAGCTAAAATATCAGGATCGCCGTGCAAAGCCGCAAAAGGAAGTTTTGGATTTTGCACCATATAAACTTTACCGTTTAAAAGTTTTTGTTTAGTAAGATAGAAACTTCCCGCTACTGGTAAACAACCAAAATCCAACCCATAGCCCATTTTATGGGCCAAAAATAGCGAATGCGCTCCGGCATTTACAACAACGAAATTTGCGCTAATAGACAGACCGTTTTTGGTTTCTATGAAGAATTTATCGCCGGCTTGAGTTATGTTTTGCACCTCGCTATTTAGGTATAAATCACACTCTTTTCCTTCATTTCTAGCATTATCAACAAAAGTAGTTGTAAAAGCTCCGTAATCCACAGTAGTATATTCACCGCTTTTAACGCCCATTCCGACTACGTTTTCATTTCTTGCAAAACCATTTGCATCATATATAATTTTCGGCTCTATTTTTGACAATTCGTCTTTATCGTAAAATTCTATATAAGGATAAAGAACTTTAAACTCTTCATAACGTTTTTTTATAAATTCAACTTCACTATCGCCTACGCCTATAGCCATCTTTTGACCATCAAACATATATTTGTTTTGGTAGCCGTGTTGAAGACCGTATTTTACGACCATTCTGGCTGTTTTTCTTACTTTGCTGGCTTTTTCAAATGTATAGTTTGTTTCTATATCACCGCAATGTACTGTTTGAGAATTTGCCGTACCTTTTGAGTTTAAAGTTGCTAGCCCGCCATATTTTTCTATTAAAACCATACTATTTATATCCGTATATCTTGCCAGTTCATATAGAAGCGCTCCACCGCTTATACCTCCACCGACAATGGCAACTTGATAATGCTTTTCTTTCATAGTCCAACTCCTAGATTTATTGTTCGATTAGTATATATCATTTTAATTTAAAAAAATTTAAAAAAATATCATTAAAAAAATTTACTCAAAATTCTCAATTAAATCTTTAAATACAAGATATAAAGACTCCACCTCGCTTTGTAAAACTCTCTCGTTTATGGCGTGAATTCTATCATTCACTACTCCAAACTCTACAACAGGAACTCCAAAAGCCGCAAAATATCTAGCATCGCTAGTACCGCCGCTAGTACTAAGATCAGGTGAAATTTTGCAGATATTTTCAATGCTTTTTTGAGCCTGAATGACTATCTTTGAACTTTCATCTGTTAAAAACGGTTTTGAACTCTCTTTTAAACTTAAAGTAAAATCAAATCCATTAAAAATATGCTCAGTATATCTTTTTATATCTTCACAACTAGTTAATTCAGAGTTTCTTACATTAAACATAATTTTTACGCTTTTTGGCGTAACATTTACAACCTCCATACCTCCTCTAATATCAGTAATAACAATCTTGCTAGCACCAAAATACTTACTGCCGCTATCAAGTTCATATCCTGCAAAATCAGAAAAAACGCTAGCTAATTGATGTACAGGATTTACGCATTTTTCAGGATAAGCCGCGTGACCTTGAACTCCGTTTATTGTTACGACCCCGTTTACCGAGCCTCTTCGACCGATTTTTATAGTATCGCCAAATGTACTTGAAGATGTCGGCTCGGCAACTAAAGCAAAGTCCGGTAAATTTCCTCTGCTTTTTAAAAATTTAAGGGCTTCTAGAGTGCCATAAATACCGTCTCCCTCTTCATCACTAGTAAGGATTATACTAAGAGTTCCGTTAAATTTAGTAGCGTCTTTACATGCGCATAAAAAAGCCGCTACTCCGCTTTTCATATCTTGGGCGCCTCTTGCATAAACAAAACCATCTTTTAATTCAGGTTCAAAAGGATCACTATCCCAGCCGTCTCCGGCAGGCACTACGTCTATATGACCTGCGAAACATAGATGAACGCCATCTCCGAATTTCTTTGTCAAAATAAGATTTTTTATGCCATTTACATCAACGAAATCAGCATCAAATCCATCCATAAACATATTTATAAAATTCATAGCACCATCATCATCTGGAGTAATGCTTTTAAATTTCAAAAGCTCTTTTAAAATTTCTACAACTTCCATATTTAGCCTTTAAAAAATGTGTTAAAAAGTAACATAATAGCAAAAACCGCCATTAAACAGGCAGAAAAATATGCAAATATTTTTGCTACGCCTTGAGAAATAAAACGTTTTGAACGACTTACCGCAAAAGGAAGCCCCAAAATCCAAATTCCTATAGCCGCTATAAGACCCGCTAAACTTAAAGTCGTGCTAGAGCTTTTAGCAGCAAAACTAGATACCGATAGCCAAAAGCCTATTATATAAGGATTTATTAAATTTAAAAAAGCGCCTTTTACAAAGCAGCGGGTAAAAGAGTTCTCTTTTAAATTTAAATCCTGATTAATCAGTTTATCGGCACTTTTATAAGTTAAATACGCTATATAAATCAAAAATAAAGAGCCGAAAATCGCTAATATATTAAATAAAACGGGCTGGTTTAAAATTTGCAACACACCAAAGCTAAGTAGCACGAGATACAAAACATCGACACTCATAGCCCCAAGTCCGGTAGCTACTCCTAACTTGTATGATTTTAGAGCATAAGACATTATAAGTATATTTATAGGACCTACTGGCACGGCTGCGCCCCATCCAAAAAACAGTCCTTGAATAAAACTCTCCATCATTTTTCTCCGCTAATCTATAAATTTATCGTTTGGTTCTCCAAGATAAAATCCTTGAAACTCATCGACTCCTATTTCTATACATCTTTTAAATATACTTTCATTATATACAAATTCGGCTATAGTTTTGATACCTAATTTTTTAGCAAAAGCAACTATAGCAGAAACTACAATATATGAATCTTCTTGTGTGCTTACGCGCTTTATGATAGAGCCGTCTATCTTCAAGTAGTCCGGTTTGATTTTTAGTATATAAGAAAAATTACTATAACCGCTTCCAAAGTCGTCTATAGCTATCTTTGAGCCCATTCTTCTAACTTTATCTATAAAGCTTTTTACTCTATCTGGATCTTCCATATTTTCATCTTCTAAAACCTCAAAAACTATCTGTTTAGCAACTTGCATTTCGCTTAATTTTTCTATTATAAAAGCACTAACGTCCCCATCTATCATATCTCCGATGCTTATATTTACGGATATAACAACATTAGGATTAAGCTTGGCTTGTAAAAAGCATTTTTCAATGATAGTTTTTGTAATGCAAGCATATCTTTTTATCAGTTTTGAATCTTTTATAAATATACCAGGCAACAAAACTCCATCTTCGTTATTTACTATTCTAACTAGAGCTTCATATTTTATGACGTTTTTATCTTTATCGAAAATAGGTTGAAAATACGGAACTACTTGGTTATTCATAATCGCCTTGCTAATTATATGAGAATGTCTTTTGCGCCTTATATACTCTTTGGTAGTATCCATATAAGTAAAATAACAAAGATAATCTTTATGCTCTTGTTTAGCTCTTTTCAAAGCCATCAAAGCCTTTTTAATAGGATCTTTATAATCAAGACAAAAACCTATACTGCAGCAAATTTCTATAAGTATATTTTCACCATATTCATCATTTATACGTATAATATAGCCTTTAAATTTATCTATCAAGTCGTTTGCTATAGCCTCATATCTATCTATATCAAATTCGCTATCTTCTAAAAGCACAAACTTATCAAGTCTAAAATTATAAGCGCTAAGTCCGTTTATCTTTGCAAATTCTTTTATAGCGGACGATACTTCTATCAAAACTCTATTTGCAATCATATCTCCGTAATAGTCGCTTATATTGCTAAAATCATCTATGTCTATGACGATTATTCTTGGATGCTTTAAGTCCGCTATATCTCTTTCAAGCTTATATCTGCTTGGCATATTTGTAAGATTATCTATGTAAAGCTCTTTTTTTAAGGCTCTATTTTTAATCTCTAAAAGTCTATTTATACGCTTCATTTCTATGTTATCTAGTCTCATCGTCTTTTTCAGCATAAAATAGAACTTAAGCATTATACAAACCGCAGTTATCATAAATATAACTCCTGCGATAAGGCTAAAAAGCATATTTGTATAAAACCATTCTAAAAACTCTTTTGAATATATAGTATTTATTTTAAAAGGCATGATCTTTTCATACCCGATAGCTCTATTTTCATCTATTTTTTCAATATATGAAATTTCTACTTTATTATTTAAGAGTATTTTTTTAGCAAAAAACGGATTATTCGTGTTTTTTAACTTATCTTTTGCATCCGGGTACTCGCTTAAAACATCAAATTCGCTCAAATCATTTCCGAATTTATACTTAGTCTCAAATTTAGAACCGTTTATATCTAAAACCACACCTTTTAAATACAAAAAATCAAGACTTTTAAGTCTTTTATTTATACTATCTTCATCATTTGCGCCATCTATATAATTTTTTACGAACTCAATTGTACTTTTGCTATATTTATAGTAGTTAGACGTACCGTTCGTATCATAAATTTCTACGAATTTCATATAAAAAAGGGCGAAATTCGCTATTAAAAAAAGAAAAATAATAAGAATTAAAGGCGCTATTAAAACCTTATTTGACATTTTATCCAACATTTTATTTATTAAATTCCTGCATTATATCTAAAAAAATAGGTTTTATTTGTGAAAATATACAAAACATTATAATTTCACGACCTTCGAGCCAAAACCGCCCTCACTTGGCGTACCGTCTTTATAGGCTTTTACGCTAGGATGGGCTTTTAAGAACTCTTTTACTGCGTAAGCAAGTTTTCCAGTACCGATGCCATGCTTTATCAAAACCTCGTCAAATCCCATTACAAGACTATCGGAGATAAACTTATCAAGCCTAGCTATCGCCTCTTCGCTTCTTAGTCCGTGCAGATCTATAACAACACTAGCATTTGTAGGTTTTTGTACTTTTACATTTATATTTTTTTGCGGAATATTAGGCTGATTTCCGCTTCTTTTTAACAAATTTATAGGAACTCGGAGCTTCAATCCATCACTTAATATAGTCGCCTCATTTTTATTTAAACTAAGTATTTCGCCTTTGATTTTTTCATATTTTACTCTATCTCCGATTTTTAAATTTAAAGGTTCAAGCGAGATTTGAGGTTTTTGTATATTGGAAACTAGCTCGTTTGCTTTATTTACGCTTCTTTGCTTATCTTTTATATCTTTTAAATTTATTCCTCTTTTTGCTTCGTTTATCGCTTTGTAATACTCTATTTCAAGATGATTTAAACTGCTTCTTAAAATTTCATCTGCTTTCTCTTTTTGATCTTTTAAACTTTGTAAAAGCGAGTTCAATCTCTCCTCTTTTAAATTTGCATCATGCAATTTGATTTTTAATTCCATTTCTAAATTTATGGTCTTAGAAATAACTTCATTTAAATTTTCTTTATCTTCCCCATAAGACTTTTTAGCTAATGCTACTAAATTTGAAGATATTCCATAGCGAACCGCTGTTTCAAAAGCATAGGATTTGCCTATAGTTCCAGCTAAAAACTCATACTTCGGACGAGAGTTTACTTCATCATAAAGTGCAGCTAGAAGCTCTACATCGCTATGTTTTGCAAGCAGCATCGCAAGACGCTTATGGTGAGTTGTTATGACCATTTTGATATCATTTTCGAGCAGTTTATCTATCATAACGCTATAAAGACTAGCAGCCTCTTCAAAATCAGTTCCCAGCTCTATCTCATCGATGCCTATAAGAAGAGATTTTTTACCAAAAAGTCCGCTAAAATGCAACATTCTTCCTGCAAACGTAGATATATCGTTTTTAGCGCTTTGCGGATCTTCTATAATTGTATCAAACCCTTTAAAAGAACCGATTTTGCTGTGCTGCGAATTTATACTCATAGGAAGTAGATATTTTGCTAAAATAGCTGCACTAAGTATACTTTTTAATAGCATACTTTTTCCACCGGCGTTCACTCCTGTTATGAGCAAAATTTTGCCTTTAAAACTCACGCTAACTCGTTTAGGATTTTTAAGTGCGGGATGAGCGAATTCATTTAAAATGATATCACTACTTCCGTCGCTTAAAACAAAATTTAAATCGCCTAGTTTTGCCATCATAACTCTAGCTATAAGAGCATCAACATGGTCAAAAGCAGAGTTTATAAATTTTAAAAACATAAGATTTTTGCTAAAAATAGAGCTTATTGTTTTCGAATGTTCAAATATAATCTCATCTTTTTTATCAAGCAAATCACGCTGCTCGATTTTTAGTTTTGATATATTTGCCGGAAGCACGTAAAAATATCCACCGCTACTTCTAGCTATAACGCTGCCTTTTAAAACATGGTTAAATCCGCCGCGAACCAAAAGAGCTTCATTATCGTTTATAAAGTGAATTTGAGTATCGACGAGATATGGAACAATACTTTTTGTATAAATAAGCCTTTTTAATTCGCTATTTATCTCGTCTTTTTTGTTTTTAAAAGCCGCATTTATACCGACTAAACGCTCATCAATGCTCTCTTTAAACTCGCCTTCGTTATCAAAATACGAACAAATTTTAGATATTTGATTAGGAATTTCTATCTTATCTAGATAAGCTTGCATCTTATTTTCAAATTTAAGCTTCTTTAAGTATTCAAAATAGTCTATTATCTTAACAAATTCATAAATCTCACTGATATGCAAGATACCTTGCTTTGCGAGCCTAGCAAGCGCATCATCAAGATTTGCCACTCTATTTGGCGACTTTAAATTTAAAATAGATATTTCAGTTAATTTTTCGTAATTCAACTTGCTGTCTCCGCTCATAAAAAGCGGTTTTTCTCTAGCTAAAAGCGAGTTAAATTTCTCTAAATAATCATTTAAATCTAACTTTCTAAATAGTTCTTTCATTAAAATTTCCAAATTATTAATCATTTTTTTACTGATTATTTTATCATAAAAATACTTATGAAGCTTTGTGTAGCATATACTTTATATTTATATTATAAAATATAGTATTTAACTTTATATTGACAAGATATGATTTTACTGTTATAATTTCAGTATAAAAAAGATAGTATATCTTTTAAATATATTAATAAAGGACACAAAATGGCAAATTGCGCTATCAATTCTTGTACAAGACTAGACCCTATAGATAAGGCCGGTCTTGAAGCTCTTATCAAAGCCGGAAAAGAAAATCCGGATGTTATAAAAACGCTTAAATGTCGCACGGTTGCAGAAGGTAAGTTTCGCCACGCAAACTACATAAGAAATCTACCAGCATACATAGTAGACGAGCCGCCTACTTTACTTGGAGAAGACACTGCGCCAAATCCTAGCGAAGCTGTTTTAGCTGCTCTTGGAAGTTGTATAGCCGTAGGAATTCACGCAAACGCGATAGCGCAAAACATAGTTATAACAAAACTTGAAGTAGAGCTTGAAGGCGATCTAAATATAACTGCAGTTTGGGGAACGGGAGATTTAAGCGAAAAACCTCTTGGATTTACCGATGTTAGAGTAAAAGTTGATCTACAAAGTAATGCAGACAAAGCCGCAAACGAAGCTCTTATCGCTCACGCGCTTAAGTATTCGCCTGTTGCAAATACTCTGCTTAGAAACGTAAATTTAGAAGTTAAATAAATTTAAAAGGATTAAAAATGGCACTACAAAAATTAGCAAACCTTGCACCTCGCATCGACGCGGAGGGAATTTATGCGAAAGATATCATAAATGAACTCGGAACTAACGGATATTTTAGCGTTTTAGATCAAAGAAATGATCTATTTAAAGCTATACTAAACATATCTAAAGTAGCTGAAATTTGCGGGACGACCGGATTTTGCATGTGGTGCCAATTTGCGCTTATCTGGTATCTGCTAAATAGCGACAACGAAAACCTTAAAAACGAACTTTTACCAAAATTAAAAAAAGCTGAAATTTTAGGCGGAACCGCACTATCAAATTCTATGAAAGCATTTGCCGGTATAGAAAAAAACCGGCTAAAAGCGGTAAGAACTAACGGCGGATATATCGTGAGCGGAACTCTTGCTTGGGTGTCAAATATCGAGCAAGGAAGCGTATTTGGAGCTATAGCTTTAGATGAAAACAAGCCTATAATGGGAGTTATAAGGTGTGATAAGAGAGTAAAACTCGGCGAACATATAAAATACAGCACGCTTGAGGGCTCAGCAACAAAATCAGTAACCCTAAAAGAGTACTTTTTGCCTGATAGCGATATCTTAACAAACGATATCTATAGCTATTTGATCAAGATCACTCCTGGATTTATCTTGCTTCAAGCAGGAATTGCAGCTGGTATCATAAATGCGAGTTTAGAAGTAATAGAGCGCTCAAACAAGACTCACTCTCATATAAACGCGTATTTACCTTTTAGCTATGAGAGTTTAAAACTTGAGCTTGACGAACTACTAAAAAAAGTTGAAAATGCGGCTTTTAATATAAATTTAGTAAGCTCGCTTGAAATTTTACAACTAAGACTTGACGCGTCGCTTTTAACACAAAAAGCGACAAACGCAGCGGTTTTATTTAGCGGAACCAAAGGATATTTTAAAAACGCAAAAGCCGCCAGAGTGCAACGAGAGGGAAATTTCGTGCTTATAGTAACTCCTAGCATAAAACATCTTTTAAAAGAGATAGACGACATAAAAAACGGTAGCGGCTGCATAAAAAAATGGAAGCAGTTTTGTAAGGTCGCATCATGACAAGGAGATACGCACTTGGATTTTTGGCGAGTTTTTTGGCATTTCACACATCAAAAACTCTAGCGAGTAAACTTAAAATTCCTATAAAAGTAGGATTTTTGCCTATAACAGATCATCTTATTATCATAGCAAAAGAGCTTTACAAAAACGAAAAATATGAGATTATTCCGATTAAATTTTCAAACTGGGCTGATCTTAGCGAAGCGTTAAGGAGCAAAGCGATAGACGCAGCGTTTTTGTTAGCTCCGCTAGGACTTATGCTAAGAGCAAGCGGAGTGAAGATAAAAGCCGTCCTTGCAGCTCATAAAAACGGTTCGGCGCTAGTAGCAAGAAAAGATATATCAAATTTGGAAGACTTAAAAGGTAAGAATATAGGAATTCCCTCTCGTTTTAGTACGCATTATTATTTACTAGATAAACTTTTGGAAAGTTCAAATTTAAAAAACAAGGTAAATATCATAGATATGGCGCCTACCGAGATGCCTTTTGCTCTGCTTAGCGGAAGGCTTGACGCGTACATAGTCGCCGAGCCTTTTGGTCAGCTAGCCGTATCTAAAAAAAGAGCTAAAAATTTGATTTTCAGTAAAGATATAGAAAAATCTCATATATGCTGTATTCTAAACTTTCACGAAGAGATACTAAATTTAAACGGCTTTGATGAAGTATTAGAAAGCTTTAAAAAAGCTGCTCATTTTATATCTAAAAACCATGATGAAGCAGCCGTTTTAGGCGGATCTCTACTAGGACAAAACCAAAAAATTATAAAAAATGTGCTAGATCAGGATATAGCTTCTTATGATGATTTGAGTATTAAAAAAGAGGATTTAGAGCGTCTTAAAGAGTTTTTAATAAAAAATGATCTAGCAAACGAAGCTCTTTTAAGCTTAAACATCGATAGCTATCTGGCGGTATAAAATGAAATATTTTTATCAAATTTTAACCGTTTTTGCCCTGCTTGTATTATGGCAGCTTGGAAGCGACGAGCTTATACCATCACCAAAACAGAGCTTTATGGCTCTATGCGAGATAGTGCAAAAAGGCGTACTTCAAATAGGCATTATAGACTCACTTTACCGCTATTTTTGGGGACTAGTCGCTGGACTTAGCGGCGGAATTTTCGTAGGATTTATTTTTGGATTATTTCCAAAAATAAGCATGGCTTTTGATCCTATCATAAACTTACTGCGCCCAGTATCGCCCATAGCTTGGGTACCGCTGGTTCTCATCATTTTTGGTATAGGAGATAAACCTACTATATTTATCATATCTTACGCAGTGTTTTTTCCGGTACTTTTACTAGCTTCAAAAGCAGTGCAAGACGTCCCAAAAGAGCTAATAATCGTATCAAAAAACTTTGGCGCTTCAAAGTGGCAAGTGCTTAGCGGAGTGATATTTCCCTCTAGTTTTCTTATGCTTATATCCGGGCTTAAATTAGCCGCTTCAATGGCTTGGATAAACTTAGTCGTAGGCGAAATGCTAGGAGCACAAACAGGACTTGGATATCTCATCATAGATGCTAGAAATCAGCTTCGAATAGACATAGTTTTAGCCGTGATCTGCGTCATAGGCGTAGTGGGCTGGGTGATAAATCAGCTGTTTTGTTTGATAGAAAAACAAATTTCAAGAAAGTTTGGATATGATAAAAATCTCTAATCTAAAAAAATCGTTCGGAACTACGCATATTTTGGATGATATAAATTTAAATATAGAAAAAAACGAATTTTGCGTGTTGCTTGGAGCTAGCGGTTCTGGAAAGACTACTTTGCTTAAGATTTTAAGCGGTCATAGCTCTTTTGATAGCGGTGAAGTAGAAATGAGCAGCGTCAAATTTAAAAAACAGATCGCCGCTCATAAATCCCGTCAGATCATAACCCAAAACTACTCTTTAATGCCGTGGATGAAGGCAATTGACAATATCGAATTTGCTCTAAAATGTTCAGGCGTAAAAGACAAAAACGAGCTTAAAAAGACAGCTAAAAAGTTCTTAAATTTAGTGCATTTGGGTAGCAAAGAGAGCCTTTACCCGCACTCATTAAGCGGCGGTCAGCAACAACGAGTCGCCATAGCAAGAGCTCTTAGCCTAAATCCCAAAGTGCTATTTTTAGACGAACCGTTTTCTGCTCTTGATCCTATAACCAGAGCAAATTTACAAACCGAACTTAAAAATATAGTCGTGCACTCCACTGTGATATTTGTAACTCACGATATAGATGAAGCGCTGTTTTTAGGAGATAAAATAGTAGTTTTACATAGTGGAAAGATTATAAAACAGCTTAAAAATCCAAAATTTCAGCCAAACTCCGCGAAGTATTTTGAGATCAAAGCTGAAATTTTTAGACTTATAAATGGTGAAAACCAAGAAATAGAATATATTATCTAAAACGCTTTTTTATAAGAGAAATCTATAAGATCATTTAGCCCTGTGCTTGCAGCTGCATATAGGGCAAAATTCGGATTTCTTAAAAGCTCTCTGCCATAAGCTACTAAATCACAAAATCCATTATCCAAAAGATATTCTCCTTGCTCTTTTGTAGTTATAAGCCCGGCTGCGATGACTGGTATATTTATAACTTCTTTGATATCTTTAGCGTATTGCGCTTGATAAAGCGGTTTTATTTTTGGCATATGAGTAGGATTTTCTACTACTCCGCCGGCTGAAACGCTGATATAACTAGCTCCTAACTCTTCGCATTTTTTTGCTACTATTTTTATATCCTCAGTAGTATTGCCGCCATCTTCCCACTCGTCGGCGCTAAGTCTTACGCCAAACGGAATGATATCTTTTAACTCTTCTATAATTAAATTTAAAAATCTCATTCTATTTTCTAAATTTCCGCCAAACTCATCTTCTCTTTTATTTGTAAGCGGACTTAAAAACTGATTTATTAGATAACCGTGAGCCCCGTGAATCTCGATTAAATCATAATCTGAATCTTTAGCTCTAATAGCTGCTTCTTTAAATTTAGTCACTATAGAGTAAATTTCTTGAGTATTCAAAATATCAGGAGTGCCGTACTCACCGCTAAATCTAACGCCGCTAGGGCTTATTATACCATCGCAAGTTCCTTTAGCACCTGCGTGAGCCAACTGCACGCTAGTTACTTTACAACTGTATTTTTTAATCTCATAGTTTAATTTTTTATGAGCTTCCACTTGTATATCGCTCCAAAGTCCTATATCGTTTTTGCTTATACAGCCCTCAGGAGAAACCGCAGTGGCTTCAACTATGATAAATCCAACACCGCCAAGGGATCTTGCTGGATAATGAAGCCTATGAAAGCATCTCGGAAGTCCTTGAAGGTCTCTACTTTTATATACACACATCGGAGGCATTGTGATACGATTTGGAATCGTAAAATTAGCTAACTTTAATGATTTAAACAGACTTGACATAACTTACTCCTTTATGCATTTTTGAACAGGAATTATAACTCCGTTCAAATTTGAAAATCCTCTTTTTGCTACAAAACTCTGAGTGCCGTACTCATAATTAAAATGTTTACTATCGACTTCGTATTCACCGCATTTTATGCTTTTTTCTTGCATAAAATCCTCAAGTAAACGCTGAACTCGATCTTGTCTTTCTTGCATTTTTTCATTATATATAAATGCAGCTAAAAACAGCGCTGCGCCGCAAAATAGTATAATAAGTTTCGATTTTAAGCTTAATTTATCTTTTGGAGATGCAAAAACTAATACAATAAATAAAATAAGTACTAAAAAAAGAATTATTTTCATGATTCACCCCTTAACTGATACGTTATATCTCCAGCGCCAAACCCTATTACTAATCCGCTGTCTAACCTATGCTTTACTCCAAAACTATCAAAAAACTCTATAGAATTATCTTTTCGTTCAACTTTTTCGGCAAAAATCGCCTTTTTAAATTCATCTTTCAAAACTATATTATTTGAAGCCTCGCCCGCACTAAAAACAGGTAAAATCACAAGCTCATCTACATCTTCAAAACATTTTTTAAATCCTTCTAAATTTGCTTTTAGTCTAGTATAACGATGAGGCTGAAATATAGCGGTGATTTTTTCTAATCCGAGTAATTTTGCATACTCTTTTGCGCTTTTTAGAGTTGCACAGATCTCTGTTGGATGGTGACCGTAATCATCTATAAGAGCAAAATTTTCATTTGCAACCAATATATCAAAACGCTTTTTAATCCCTTTAAAATTCTTCAAATTTCCCCTAATACTCTCAAGTCCTATCTCGCAATTTGCCCCAAGTATAGCAAGGCTAGCGTCTATAGCTATATGTTCGCCCATTCCCCATGCTTCAAATTTGCCAAGGCCTTTTAAATTAAAACTAGTATATGGCTCATAGTTTCTTAAAACCATTTTAAGATCAGTTATATCTTCTGGATAAAGTTTTATACAATCCATTTTTAAAGATGCCAAAAACTCATCACCCGCATTTATAACTCGAATTTTAGCACGCTCTAAAAATCCTTTGTATGCAGCGTGAAATTTATCCAAATCAAAATCGTAATGTTCCATATGTTCCGGTTCGGCGTTCGTAACTACTGCTAAATACGGATTTGAGTTTAAAAAACTACTATCGCTCTCATCGGCTTCAAATATAACATTTTGACTTGACTCGTATTTCATATTTGAGCCAAACTGTTTGCTTATAGCTCCTATGATAACGCTACCTTCTAAAAGAGCCGCAAGCATAGCCGAAGTCGTACTTTTACCGTGAGCTCCAGCTACTGCAAACACTCTTTTTCCTTCTAATATAAAAGGAAGTGCTTCTTTTCTAGATAAGCATTCTATACCTTTTTTTCTGGCCTCGACAAGCTCAACGTTATCACTTTTTATAGCAGCCGAATATACTACAAAATCAGGATCTTCTATCGCACTTTCACAATGAGGAACAGTGATTTTCATACCGCTATTTCTTAAATTTTTAGTTGTTTTACTCTCTTTTATATCAGAACCGCTTATAATAAAATCTTTCTCTTTCAAAAATCTAGCGATAGCAGAAATTCCTATACCGCCGATACCTATAAAGTGAACTTTTTGCATTTTATCCCTTAAATTCTTGTAAATAGCTGGATTTTTGACTAAATTTCCAAATACTCCTAGCTTCATTTAAGAGTTTTTTATCTAATTCGCAAACCAACATTCCTTCATTCGTATCAAGACTATCCATGATCTCTCCGTGCGGACTAATTAACATAGAGTTTCCATAAAACTCTGAACTAACCTCATCAAATTTAGCCTTACCAAGTCTATTTGCCCTTAAAATATATACGTTATTCGTAAAAGCTCTCATTTTTAACAGCTCGTTCCATCTGTCTTTTGAGTTTAAAGTGCAAGCAGTAGGCACAAGCACGCAATCGATCTTCTTAGACATCATCTCTTGCCAAAGCCTATCAAAGTGTGTTTCATAACCAAACATAACTCCAAATTTGAACTTATCGTAAGCAAAACTCATAATACCCAAACTATCTTTTTTACTGCTTTTAAAAAATTTACTTTCATTCCAATGAGAATAATCTATAAAAATATTTTGCTCTTCGTACTTCACGCTTTGAGGGCTAAATTTAGCTACAACTTTATATATATCTTTACCTTTTAAAAGAATAATCGGAGCAACTATGATGAGATCGTATTTTTTTGCTAAATTTAAAAGAGAAGCTCTTTTGTGTTCGCTCTGCTCTTTTATCATGGATTTAGGCATTTTGATTATTTCGGTAAAAAATGAGTTCAAAACATACTCACCGATCAGCACTAGTCCTGCACCGCGCTCTTTAGCCAACTTTAAATAGTAATCTATCCTAGAGTCGCTCATGGCAAGAGTATTTAGCTGAAGCACGCATATTTTAGCCATTATTTCCACCTATTTCTTGTATACTAAGCTTAGCATTTTCCAACATTTCTCTAGCTTCTTTTACTAATTTTGTACCGCTTTTGTATAATTCAACACTATCTAAAAGAGTCAAATTCTCATCATTTAGCTTGTTTAAAAGCTCATTTAACTTATCTATCTTACTCTCAAAACTCTCATTTTCTATCTGCATTCAAGCGCCTTTTTTATGTACATATCTATTTTATCCACCTCGACTAAAAATGCATCGTGCCCGTAACTGCTATTTATACATATATATTTAACTTGATTTTTTCTACCTATATCGCAATACGCATCATACATTTCTTTCATAAGATATGGCGGAAACAAAATATCTCCATCAAAAGATATTAACAAAACGTTAGCTTTTGTAAGACTCAAGGCCTCTTTTAAGCTATTATAATGACGAGTACAATCGAAATTATTCATCATTTTAGTTATATAAAGATAGCTCAAAGGATCAAATCTTTTTGGAAAATTATGTCCGTTATACTCCATATACCTATCTACTTCAAATCTACCTAAAAGTTCATAAAGACCGTCTGTTTGTACGTAATTTCGCCCAAATTTATCATCCATAGAACTAGGACTTAAAAAACTTATATGACCTGCCATTCTACCGAGCGCCATTCCGGTAAGTCCGTTTTTTAACACTTCATCTTTATCATAGTATCCGTTTTTAAAATCCGGATCTCTTACTATGCCTTCGATGGCTATCTTATTAAAAGCAATAGCCCACGCTTTTGTAGCATAAGTAGTAGCCAACATTATAACGTTTTTAGCGAAATTTGGAAACTCTATAGCAAAACAAAGTGCTTGCATACCGCCAAGGCTTCCGCCTATGACTGCGTGAGCTTGCTTTATACCAAGCCTATCAAATAGCCTCATCTGTGCTTTTACTACATCACTTATCACTAAAACAGGAAACCTTAAACGATACTCCTCTCCTGTGCTAGGCTCTATACTAAGCGGATTTGTAGAACCGAATGAGCTTCCTAAAATATTTACGCATATAACAAAAAATTTAGTAGTATCTATACCTTTATTATCGCCTATAAGAGCGTCCCACCAGCCGGCCTTACTATCGCCCTCATATCTTCCGGCTGCGTGATGACTTCCGGTTAAAGCGTGACATACTACTATCACGTTTGATTTGTCGGCGTTTAGCTCACCGTAAGTTTCATAAACTAAATCAAACTCGCTTAATATACGACCGCTTTCTAAATACAGCGGTTCGTCAAAATGAGCTTTACGAGTACTAATTTCCACTAATTAACTCTATAATTTGGTGCTTCTTGAGTTATTATAACATCGTGCGCGTGACTCTCTTTGAGTCCGGCGCTTGTTATCTCTACAAACTCGGCTCTTTCTTGGAAAATTTCGATACTGTCGCTTCCGCAATATCCCATAGAGCTTCTAAGTCCTCCAACTAACTGATGAACTACTTGTTTTATGCTTCCGGCGTATGGAACCCTACCCTCTATACCTTCTGGTACCAGTTTATCTTGAGCAGTTCCTTCTTGAAAATACCTATCGCTACTACCTCTTGTCATAGCTCCTATGCTACCCATACCACGGTAGCTTTTATACTGTCTGCCTTGAAAAGTAACTAGCTCTCCTGGGCTTTCATCGCAACCTGCAAGTAAGCTTCCTACCATTATACAACTGGCTCCGGCCGCTAATGCTTTTGCGAAATCTCCGCTATATTTGATACCGCCATCAGCTATTACTGGTATTTCAAATTTTTTAGCTTCATCAGCGCAGTCCGCTATAGCAGTAATTTGAGGAACGCCTACACCAGATACTATACGAGTTGTACATATAGATCCAGGACCTATACCTACTTTTATTCCATCGGCTCCGGCGTTTATAAGATCGATAACGGCTTTTGGATTTGCTACGTTTCCTACTATCACATCAACATCTTTAACATTTTCTTTAATGAGCTTTAAAGTATCTATTATACCTTTTGAATGACCGTGAGCTGAGTCCATAACCAAAGCATCAACACCTGCCTTGGCTAAAGCCACGGCTCTATCAAGCTGACCTACGCCCATAGCGGCCGCTACTCTTAGACGACCGAATTTATCTTTATTTGCATTTGGATATTCTTTTCTCTTTTTAAGATCTTTTATGGTGATCAGTCCTTCGAGTCTGCCACTTTCATCTACTATAGGAAGCTTCTCAACTTTATTTGTAGAAAATATCTTTTCCGCATCATCCAAAGTACAACCTTTTGGCGCAGTGATAAGAGGCGGCTTTGTCATTGCATCGCTTACTTGTTTAGTAAAATCATTTTCAAATCTCAAATCTCGATTTGTAAGAATTCCTATCAAAACATTATCATCATCAACTACAGGAACTCCTGATATCCTATATTCACTCATAAGTTCAAGAGCCTCTCTTATAGTAGCGTTTGGTTTTATAAATATAGGATCAATTATAACTCCGCTTTCGCTTTTTTTAACCCTTTTTACCTCTTTTACTTGGCTTTCTATATCCATATTTTTATGTATAACGCCGATGCCTCCTAGCCTTGCCATCATAATAGCGGTTCTATGCTCAGTTACCGTATCCATAGCAGCAGATACAAGAGGTATATTTAAATTTATATTTTTACTAAATTTAGAGGTTATATCAACTTGTTTTGGTAAAATTTCTGAATACTGCGGTACAAGTAAAACATCTTCAAAAGTCAAAGCTCTTTTAATTATCTTCATCTCTTTAGTTTCCTTTAACTAATTTTTCCAAACCAAATGCAGCGTCTAAGACATCTTGTTCTTTCCACGCACCGCCGATGAGCTGAGCTGAGATATTTAGCCCATTTTTATCACTTTGCACCGGTACTGTTATAGCAGGAAGTCCGGCCAAATTTACACCTATAGTATATATATCGCTAAGATACGCACTAAGCGGATCGCTTAACTCTCCAAATTTATAAGCTACACTAGGAGCTACTGGCATTAGCATTATATCGGCTTCATTTAATATCTCCTCATATTCTAGTTTTATAAATGCTCTTGCTTTTTGTGCTTTTATATAATAAGCATCATAGTATCCGCTACTTAAAACAAATGTTCCAAGAAGCATTCTTCTTTGCACTTCTACACCAAATCCCTCGCCTCTTGTTTTTGAATACATCTGCCCAAGAGAGTTTGAGTCCGCTCTCCTACCATATCTAACACCGTCATAACGACTAAGATTCGCACTAGCTTCTGCTGTAGCTATAATATAATAAGCAGCTATATCGTATTTTGAGTTAGAAAGATCTTTATAAATTATGTTATGACCGGCTTCTTTTAGCTTATCAACTACCTTATAAAGCGAGTCCTTAACATCTTGGCTAGCCCCATCAACATAGTTTTTTATAACTGCTATCGTAAGTTTTCTATCGCTGTTTAATTTATCCGAGGTGCTTATATTTTCTAAATTTGAGCTTGTGCTATCTTTTAGATCATGTCCGGCTATAATATCATAAAGAAGTGCGGCATCTTCAACGCTTCTTGTTATCGGTCCTATCTGGTCTAAGCTACTAGAATAAGCTCCAAGTCCATATCTGCTAACTCTTCCGTAAGTAGGCTTAAAGCCGACGCATCCGCAAAACGCAGCAGGTTGGCGTATGCTTCCTCCAGTATCGCTTCCCAAAGCAGCTATCGCTAGTCCAGCCGAAACTGCTGCAGCGCTACCGCCACTACTGCCTCCTGGAACTCTAGTATGATCAAGCGGATTTAAAGTTTTGCCGTAAAACGAACTTTCAGTTGTGCTTCCCATGGCAAACTCATCCATATTCGTACGACCAAACGGTGCAAGTCCGGCTTTCAAAAGCTTTTCTACGACCGTAGCGTGATATGGAGCTACGTAACCTTGCAAGATCTTAGAACAACTTGTTATGCTCCAATTTTTGACTTGAATATTGTCTTTTATAGCGATTGGAACACCTGCATACTCATCACTTATATCGCTATTAGTTAGCTGTTCTATATAAGCGCCTAATTGTCTATTATCTTTTATTTTATCTTTTAAATTTTTACGAAGCTCTACTATATCGATACTACTTAGCTTTATCGCATCTTTTAAGCTTATCACCTGTTCTCCTTAAATCTATTAACTAAAAATATGCCGACACTTACCATACCGACTAATATAGCGACGGTAAGTACTATTAGCTCCATACTTACTGGTTCACTAAACACGTTTTAACACCTTAGCGCATCTTGGGCATAAATCATTGTCTATTTTAGCAGCATATTTCCAGCATCTCGGGCATTTATATCTATCTGCTTTTACTATTTTAAATTTATCATTACCCACTGCAAACTCAGCCAAACACTCATCACTTTCGATATTTCTTACAAAGCTAACCATATACCAGTCGATTATCTCATCAAGATCATTTGCTAAAATCTCATTTGAGCTAGTTTCTAGTATAACTTCTAACGTGGATTTGATTATTTTATCTTTTTTTAGAACGTCTATTATTTCGTTAAATTTCTCACGGCTGGAAGTAAGAAGCTCATCATCTATTTTAAATTCAAACACAAGCGGCTCATAAACTAGATCAAACGCGTCTTTTGCTCCATTTTTAATGATATCTGGAGCAAACTCTATAGCCTCATCTACCGTATATGTAAGAGTAGGAGCTATAAGGCTTAGCAGAGATTTTGCTATTATAGCCATAGCCGATTGAGATGAGCAGCGTCTTAAACCGTCTTTTTCGTCACAGTAAAGTCTATCTTTACAGATATCAAGATAAATTCCACTAAGATCCGTACTTAAGAAATTTAATAATATATTAAAACCTTTTGAATACTCATAGTTTTTAAAGCACTCAGATACTTCTTTAAAACTCTTAGTAGCACGAGCAAGTATCCACTTATCAAGAGTTCCGAAATGGCTGCTTATATCATCCAAATCATTTATATTCGCTAGTAAAAATCTTATCGTATTTCTTATTTTTCTATACTGCTCGGCAACTTGTTTTAGTATATCATCGCTGATTTTAAGATCGCTTGAATAATCGCTTAATCCTACCCAAAGACGCAAAATTTCAACTCCGTATCTCTTAGCAACATCTGAAGGAGCTATAACGTTTCCTTTGCTTTTGCTCATTTTATTGCCGTTTCCATCAACAGTAAACCCATGTGTCAAAACACTTTTATAAGGGGCTTTTTGATTTATAGCGCAACTTAAAAGAAGAGAGCTTTGAAACCAGCCTCTATGCTGGTCGCTTCCCTCGAGATACATATCGGCTTGATACCCTCCGGCGTCGTAATCTCCGCTATTTAAAACCGCGTTCCAAGTAGATCCGCTATCAAACCAAACGTCCAAAATATCCGTTACTTTTTCTAGCTTCGAGGGATCTAAATTCGTCCCTTTAGGCAATAACTCCGAAATTTCTAAATTCCACCACGCATCGCTGCCTTTTTCGTCAAATACCTTAGCCACGTGCTCTAAAACGCGGCTATCAAAAATAGGCTCTTTCGTAGCGGAATCTCTAAAAAAAGCTATCGGAACGCCCCAGTCTCTTTGGCGAGAAATACACCAGTCGGGGCGATTTTCTATCATCGAGCTTATACGCTTAACTCCGACCTCCGGATAAAACTTTACGCTCTTTAACGCCTCAAGCGCCGTCTGCCTTAGAGTTTTGCCGCTTAGCTTAGGCTCGTCCATAGCTATAAACCACTGTTTCGTAGCGCGGTAGATCACCGGTTTATGCGTTCTCCAGCAAAACGGATAGCTATGCACGAATTTGCTAACCTTTACGGCCGCGTCGCCCAAAAGCTCTATTAATTTTTCATTTGCTTTAAATATATGAAGCCCTATAAACTCATTTAAAAGATGCTCGGGAAGTAGCTTTTTAACCCTTAAAGTCTCATCATAAAGCCCTGCTTCATCAACAGGCATTATAACCTCTATACCGTATTTCAAACTTGCAAAATAATCATCTTCGCCGTGCCCAGGAGCAGTATGCACTAGTCCAGTTCCGCCATCCATCAAAACATGTTCCCCAAGTATAAACCGAGAATCTCTGCCGTTTAAAGGATTAATAGCGCTTAAACCCTCAAGCTCACTTGAAGCAAACTCTTTTAAAATTTTTCCATTTATGATACCTTGATTTATAAGAGTTTCTTTTAAAGGAAGAGCTATTATATAACCTTCGCTTGTTAGGGCGTATTTTTCATTCGGATTTAAACTAATGGCTTGATTTGCTACTAAAGTCCACGGAGTAGTAGTCCAAATAACAGCTTTTGCGTCACTAACTCCTAGCTTTTTACAAGCAGCGTCGCTTAAGCAAAAAGCAACATACAAGCTATAATCCTCTTTATCTTCGTACTCTACTTCGGCTTCGGCTAGAGCGCTTCTAGCAGCCCAACTCCAAAAAACAGGTTTGCTTCGCTCAACAAGAAGCCCTTTTTTAGCTACTTCGCAAAGAGTTCTGTAAATATTTGCTTCAAATTTAAATTTCATAGTAAGATACGGATCATTCCAGTCGCCTATCACGCCAAGAGACTTAAACTCATCTTTTTGAACAGTTATAAACTCCTTAGCCCAGTTTCTGCACTCTTGTCTGATATCTGACTTACTCATACTCTTTTTTTTATCGCCGAGCTTTACTTCTACTTGCTGTTCGATAGGAAGACCATGACAATCCCAACCCGGAGTATATCTTATACCTTGACCAAAAAAGTAGTGTGTTTTTAGAATTATATCTTTTAAAATTTTATTTAGCGCATGCCCTATATGAAGGTGTCCGTTTGCATATGGCGGACCATCGTGGATATTAAAACTAATAGCGGATTTCTCCCTTTTAGTTTTCATTTTTTCATAGACTTTTTGCTCATCCCATTTTGCGTACCGTGCCGGCTCACACTCAGGAAGATTGCCTCTCATAGCAAAATCCGTCGTCGGCAGCAACAGTGTATCTTTATAGTCCATCTAACAACCTTAAATTTTTAAATTTATGGATTTTATCAAAAATTTCATAAAACTAAGATTTATCTTGGTAGAATATGATAAAATAATAAAACCATTTAGCAAAGGAGAAAAAGTCAAAATGATAAAAAAAATCGCCATAATTTTAAGCGCATCTCTTGTATATGCAAGCGAATTTCAAAGTGACTTTTTAAAGCAAAATGGAGATAGCTTAATCCTAAAACCTTTTGAAATCAAAAATCAAATCAGCAGTGAAGTATTAGAAGCAAAACAGAGTAAAATAATATCGCCGAATTTTGAACTAAATAACGATAATTTCGATCTTAAAAGCATAGATTTGCTTAGTATCGACTCTTTAAATTTTAATAATCCGTATCTGGATAAATTTAAACTCAACATAGACAACAAGATAGATAAAAAAGATAAAAATTACTTTTCAAATCACTCCATGGGCATAGAATACGCAACTTCTTTTGCAAACTTTGATATAAAAACCAAACTCAACGCAACATATGAAAAAGATATCAAAAATAGCACAATAACGCCAAATATAGAAATCAGCAAAGAAATTTTTGACAAAACAAAAGTTGGAGCCGTCATAAATCAAAAAAATGGAGAGTATAGCAATGTTCCATATATCGATCTATCGTTAAACAAAAATATGAGTTTCAACGTTTCGTATGATGATTTTGAAAATTCACAAAATATCTATACTAAATTTAAAATTATATACTAAACATTAGGAGGTTTAAATGAGACATATCATCATAATAGTAGGCGAAGAATTACAGATAAACAAGCCTTTTTTAGACTATGTTTTTAGTAGCTACGAATCACATTTTGGTGAGCTTGGAATGGTATATTACATACAAAATAGCGATAAAGAACTGCCGTTTTATATAGAAAATCACTCTAAAAACTTCGATTTTATAACCATAATAGCAAACGATAGCAACTTTTATACTTTAAGCAAAATTCTAGCCACTCTTACTACCGACACTATAGAATTAAAAGATGAAACTCTGATTCCATCAAGAGCACAAATTTATACAAAAGATAGCTTTTTGCTGGATTTAAACTCGGCTTCTATAAATCTCATAAAAGCAGAACCGACAAAAAAACTTCCTCAAATTCTTATAAATATAGACTTAGAATCTCAATTTTTCAATATTTTAGATATAGACAAAGAGAGCGCTAGGATACTTTTAGAACCGCTTGCGACAACTTATAATGTAAATATCAGTCTTACTGAGTTACTATCTGGTCTTACTTACGTGAGAGCTGGAGCAAATAAATACGGTCAGATAAAAGGTTTTATCGATAGCGCTTCAAATTTATTTGCAAATAAAATCATAAACGACAAAAGCATAGTATCTTTTATAGCAAAAAAACTAATACAAAAAAATCAAAAAATTACCTTTGCAGAATCCTGCACGGCTGGGCTTTGTGCCTCAAAGATAGGCTCAGTACCAGGAGTAAGCAGAGCATTTGACGGTTCGGTGATAACTTATGCAAATCACATAAAACATAATTGGATAGATGTAGAAAATAGCATATTAGAAACATTTGGAGCAGTAAGCAAAGAGTGTGTGGAACAGATGTGTTTTGGAGCATTAAAACTTTGCGAATGCGATTATGCTATAGCTATAAGCGGTATCGCAGGTCCTGATGGAGGAAGCAAAGAAAAACCAGTAGGCACTGTATTTGTCGCAGTAGCAAATAAAAACGGCGACGTACAAACCTCAAGACTGCTTTTAGAAGGCGATAGAGACTATATAAGAGAGCAAAGCGCTTTGCACGCTTACGCTTTACTGCTTAGAGCAAATCCGTCTTTATTTATTTAAATTTAAAGCAACCGAGCAGAATACACTTTTACCAATCTATTCTGCTTTTTGATTTTATTAGTTCATTCTGCTTTTCTATACCCATAACATCGCCTTCATCGCCAAAACCTACCCATTTAGTTTTAGAATTTCTTATAAATTTTACTTTAAAACTACTATATTTAGGCTCTCCTCCTATGTAGTCTTTATCAAATATCATATAGTATGGTGTTTTCATAGATATAATCAATATATTTTCCGGATCAGTTTCACTATATTTCAGTTTCATCTTCCATTGGCTTGCGTTTATGGTGCCACGCTCATCTAAGACGCCAAGATCATTATATATTTCTAAGTTAGGACCCGTGTTTTGAGGTGTCGATTCTAATTTAGCAAACAGATCGATATCTGAGTTTAGTTTGTTAAAATACTTTACTCTATAGTAATTGTCCAAACCGCTTATTCCCGCGTAATTCGTATTTGTCGTATCGTCTGTGGTATTTATCGTATCTTTTACGAACTCGTATTCCTCGTCTACGCCTTGCTTGGCTTTACACTCATCACTGCAATATACTCCGTAGTACATATCATTCAAATCATAAATAACATTTTCGGTTTCTTTGATATCCGTGTCATCTGCATAAACTCTTCCGTAGAAATAATCCACAACTCTATTTTTATCATCGGCTAAAACAGTGATATCATTAATTGCACTATTTTTGTAAATACTATCTTTACCGCTGATTTTAAAATCGTTTGATTTGATTCGCAAAGGATTTTTAGTCGAATTATACTCTCTATCAAAATTTATCTTTAAGCTAACATTTGATTCTCCGGCGTAAAAAGAGTTTTTAGCAAGTTTAAATTTGCCGTCGTTTTTCTGCGCCCCGCTAGCATCTGAGTTTAAAATTTTTATTAGATATGTTTCATTTTGATCCGGTCCCAAAGTCCTATCTGCTATACCGTAAAAACTCACATTGTTTTTAGCATTTTCAAGAGCTTTCTTTTCATCTTCGGTTTTATCAAGTTCAAAATTTATATCTATATCGTTTGCATAGCAGTTTTTACTATACAAGTTAGGCACGTTATCATCAGCTAGTCTAGCTTGTATATCAAGCTCGAACTTGCCTCCCATAAAATCAGTATAGTCAGTCTCACTCATACTATAATCCTTGCCAAATGCAAAAAACGTTATATTTCCATCATCGCTTATATAGCCATTTTTAAGCTCTTTTTTAGTTATTTGAAATTTTGTCGGTTTAAATTTAAAATAATCCGCTTCTAAAGCAACGTTGCAGCCTATTTTTCCATTTACTTTGTCATTTGAAGCGCTGCCCTTTATGCAGTCGCCTTCCATCTGATCTATCTGAGTCGTAGTGTCGTCTAAAATATATATCTTAGTATGTCCGATATCAGGATACTTGATATAATACTTATTATTCGCAGCTTCATAGTCCGTATATACTTTTCCTACTCCTTCATCAAATTTAGCAGTAGTTACCATAGGTACGTTTGAAAGTTTTTTGTCGTCATCCTCACTTCCGTCATACGAACACCATGTTTTATCATTTTTCGTACCTCCGGCGCTCCTATCTAGGAAAATCATACCTTTTGATATAAATTTAGTGTTATAAGACTTAGCTGCATTATTTGATCCATCTACTGCAGTAACCTTAGTATACATATCATTTCCATCTACGGACGCTTCATACTTTTCACCGCCGAATAATTCATTTGATAAATTTGCAGTTTGTAAAACTAACGCAGCAGGTCTAACACTGAAATAGTTTGATCTTATTTTGATATTTGAGTTTGTAATATTATAATAACCTTGAATTTCAAAAAATAGCTTATTGTAGTTTATATCGGTTCTATTCGCAGAAATAGTAAAATTATTTAAATTATAACTTATAGGATTTGTCGGACTAGCTCCTAGCATACCAGTTAAAGCATTAGCAAATTTAAAATATAAAGTTAGATCATCCATTTCCTTTTTACACCCATCATAAGGCGATGTTGGCATTAATAAAGACAAATATGTACAATCTATAGGAACGATTTTCATATTATCCAGCTCAGAAAATAAACCTGCATAATGAAATTGTCCTATATCTGCTTGATCAATAGTACTTATAACTTGCACATTAAAAGATCTACCCACTAACTGAGTATATAAATTTGTATCTCCGGTAAAATCTCCGGCTGTATTAACGACTCCGGACGCTTTTACGTTGTATTGATCATTAACTACCATTAGTTTATTACTACTATAATCTGGTGGGGGTACTATCGGGGTTATGGTTATGGTTGCTTTGAATTTATATTTATTAAGAGAAGGTGTGAGCAATTTACTTTTTGCAAGCGCTTGATCTATCTCAAAAAGTATATTTACCGTATCATTGGATTTTACAAAAGTGTAAAACTCATCTTTTTCTTTTGTTCCGCTATATAAATTTCCTGCAGACTTATCAAACTGTTCTAATCTCTTTTTATAGCATACTCCACCATAGTTTTTATCGGTATCTACGGCTATTTCATCGGCGTAATCAGGCTTTAAAAATCTAAAATGAACATAGCTATTATCAATAGTAACGGAGCTTGCTGTTTTTACCTCGGTGATCTTTACTGAAACTTTACTGTTAGAATTTGGTTTTATCCTAAGTGAAGCTTGATCCCAGATATTAAGAAGATAATTAGCCGATATATCATCTACAAAAAGTTCATAAGTGTGAGTATTTCCGTCCGTAATCTCTAAAATCTCTTGTTTGTTAGTTCCGTCGGCATTTGTATTACTTTTAAAATTTTCTAATAAAACAGTAGAACCCTCTTTTAGATATGCGTCTTTTGAGGTTTCATTACAATATACACTGTTAATACCAAACAGCTCCGAATTCCCAAAAAGTATAAAAATAAACACTAAAAATATATTTTTCACAAAACCGCCTTTCTGCATAAATCCACTAATGCCGTGTTAATACATAAAACAGTTTTTACCCGACTGTTTTGCTTCATATACTTTATCATCGGCAAGTTTTATAAGTTTGCTATAATTTTTTATATCAGGAGACATACAGGCCAATCCGATACTAGCGCTTCCGTTCCACTCACAGTTTTTAGTTTTGACTTTTAAACTGTGTATATCTTTTAGCAGATTATTTGCAACTTGAATAGAGCCTTCTAGCATAGTATTTGGACAAATCACTAAAAACTCATCTCCGCCGAGTCTGCAAACTATATCATCAGTACGAACCGACTCTTTAAGAGTTCTAGCTACTAATCTTAATATATAATCCACCGCATCATGACCGTAATTATCATTTACTTCTTTAAAATAATCCAAATCTATCATCAAAACAGACAAACCTCTATCGCTATCTAAATTCTCTTTCCATAACAAATCAAGGGTTTTCATAGCGTGGCGTCTATTTGGCATCTCTGTAAGCTGATCTGTCATAGAAAGCTTTTCTAAATTTTCATTTGCTTCGATAAGCTCTTTTGTTCTATCTTGTACTTTATTTTCAAGATCTTTTTTTAACTCAAGTAGTTCATTATTTACTATTACTAAGTCTTTGTTTCGTTTAGACATCATTTCTAAAAGTTTATTTAAAGTTCTTACAAGAGGCTGGATTTCTTCTGCTGAAGCTTTATTTCGTACCATATTATAAGCTTTTTTAGAAGCAATACCGCTTTTCACCATTTCAATCTGTCTAGCCATTTTTTTATCTTGTCCAAGAATGTGAAAAGCAAGCCAATTAATTAAAAAATTTAAAATATATTTAGCCGTTTTATCTAAATTTTCTTGATCATCTTCATCATCGCTTTGCAATCCTGCAAATAAAATTCCAACTTCTTCTATAAACAATTTATGATTAAATACATGATCTTTTACAAACTCGGAATTAAGCTTATTTTCCGCCATAAGCTGCTCTTCATCGTGAAAATGGTATTTAGCATAGCCAAAAAGCTCAGTAAATAGCCCTATTAATTCATTTTTGCTAAGATTGCTATTTGAAAGTTTTTTACTTAAATTATTTATAAGATTGACTAAATGATGATGTTGATCGTATATTTTATCTAAGTTTGTTTCGAATTTTTTACTCCAGGCAAATATAGACTTATTATAATCCATTATCAACACTCCTAAATATAGCATAACCAACCATTTTTATATTGTATATAAAATAAATATAAAAATACCTTAAAAAGCATATAAATGAAATATAAAGTATGCAAGGAGTATATAGAAATATGGTGACCCCTACGAGACTCGAACTCGTGTTCCCAACGTGAGAGGCTGGTGTCCTAACCGCTAGACGAAGGGGCCGAATAATAAAAAATAACACAGTGGTGCCCCGTGTAGGGCTCGAACCTACGACCCCATCATTAAGAGTGACATGCTCTACCAACTGAGCTAACGAGGCAACATCATAATGGCGCGTATGCGTCGAAATATAAAAATGGCGCGGCGGACGGGACTCGAACCCGCGACCTCCGGCGTGACAGGCCGATATTCTAACCAGCTGAACTACCGCCGCAACCTAAATAATGGTGGTCGCTATAAGACTCGAACTTATGACATCCACCTTGTAAGGGTGGCGCTCTACCAACTGAGCTAAGCGACCAAAAAAAATAAATGGCGACCCTTGTAAGATTTGAACTCACGTTTTTGCACAGAGAGTGCAACGTCCTGGGCCAACTAGACGAAAGGGTCTAAACCCTACTTAAAAAAGTGGTGTCCCGCGTTGGATTCGAACCAACGGCCACCTCCTTAAAAGGGAGATGCTCTACCTACTGAGCTAGCGAGACAAACAGTAAAATGGCGCGGCGGACGGGACTCGAACCCGCGACCTCCGGCGTGACAGGCCGATATTCTAACCAGCTGAACTACCGCCGCAACCTAAATAATGGTGGTCGCTATAAGACTCGAACTTATGACATCCACCTTGTAAGGGTGGCGCTCTACCAACTGAGCTAAGCGACCAAAAAAATAATAAATGGTGTCCCGCGTTGGATTCGAACCAACGGCCACCTCCTTAAAAGGGAGATGCTCTACCTACTGAGCTAGCGAGACAATATAAATATTTTTGATGTGAAATCTTTAATCAAAGAAAATAACAACACTTCAAAAAGGAAGTGAAATTATACAAAAATTAACTTTGTTTGTCAAGTAAAAATCATATATTTTAGTGATTTATAGCATATAAAATTGTAAAATAGCTATATTTTGAAACATTATCATCCCTTTTTTAAACTCTACTCAACTCTGCATTTAAAAAATAAAGCAGTAAATTTAATAGTTAATATAGCTGTAATTATTAGTTACTTATTACAGTTCTTCACTATTTTTTTCGGATTTAGT
>NZ_JAWIZX010000009.1:0-29572 GCF_032840035.1 Campylobacter sp. TJR-1
AGTTTTATCAATTAAAAGCTTATTTCTAATGTTTTATGATTGACAAATGACAGATATTAGTTTAATCAATATAAATATTTATGAATTTGGCTAATTGTTGTCGGGTTGATATTTTAAAATTATTTAATACAAATTTATGTAATTTTATATTATTGGTATGATTTTTAAGTTTAATTTTTGGATTACTAGCTTATAATTATGCATTTTATTACAAAAAAGGAGCTTGGAATGAAGCTTGCTGGTATATTTATGGCGATTTTTGTTGCTTCATCTAGCATATTTGCATATGATGGAAATTTGAAAAAAGATATAAATGTTGTGATCTTTTTAACAAAAAAAGATAATTTTCAAAGCGCAATACTCCAAGCCAATGGAATTCAGAAAAGTTTAAGTAGTAGCGAAAAAGGGGATATTGAGCTAGTTATGGGTGGAAGTTCGGTGGAAATTTTTGCACAAAATGATGAGAAATCAAACAAAATAAAAAATGATATTGCAAAGCTCGTAGATCTCCCAAATGTTAGAGTTGTAGCTTGTAGAGGTGCAATGAAAAGAGCTAATGTAAGCCAAGATAGCTTGATCAAAGGCGTAAATACAGTAAAAGCAGCTCCTAGGGAAGTTGTAGATAGACAACTTGATGGTTATGCTATTTTAAATCCTTAAAAATTAGGATTTTATTGATTCGCTTTTTAAATTTGAATAATTTGATGGTTGTATATTAAATTATTTAAATTTAAATACTATTTTTACTCCAAATATTTGCATATTAAATTATATAGTTTATATTATTATTGTAATATTTTATTTTAAGATAATTTCAATAAAATCTATCAAACATAGATAAATTAATACTATATTATACCTATTATCTATTATTTTATACTTCAATATATTGAAATTTAATTAATTATCACTTATAATTTTAAATATACAAACTAATTTATTTACGAAATCTAATGTTATGTGAAAAATTGGTAATATTTCACAGTAAATATTTAATTATATCTAAAACTGCTTGAGTTCTGTTTTGTTGCAGTTTTGATTTGAGGATAGTCATGAGCAGCAACCTTGTTTTGAGTTTTTACCTATATATTTTTATAGTCTGTTTGCTTATAGGAATGTTTTTTCTGACAAAAAAGATAGGTCCTAGTGTGCAAAATTCGTCCAAAAATAAAAGTTATGAGAGCGGTATAGTAAATTTCTACGGTGGTATTAATTCTAGTATAAATGTTAAATATTACTTAGTTGCTATAGTGTTTGTAATTTTTGATATAGAAGCTGTATTTATGTATCCATGGGCGGTTAGTTTGCGTGATCTTGGGAGATATGGGCTTTTAGTGATGTTTGTTTTTATGGCAATTTTGCTAGTCGGGTTATTTTATATATATAAAAAGAAGATTTTAAAATGGGAATAGAAAATTTGGTTCAAAACGATGTTGTTTTAACAAGGCTTGATGCTCTGTTTAATTGGGGTAGAAAAAACTCTCTTTGGCCTATGATATTTGGAACGGCCTGTTGTGCGATAGAATTTATGAGCGCTGTATCTTCAAAGCACGATCTTTCAAGGTTTGGAGCAGAGGTTATGAGATTTTCGCCTAGACAAGCAGATCTTATGATAGTAGCTGGAACCATATCTTTTAAACAAGCTCCTATTCTAAAAGAGATTTATGATCAGATGTGCGAACCAAAATGGGTCGTTAGTATGGGTGCTTGCGCTTGTAGTGGTGGTTTTTACGATAATTATACGACATTGCAAGGTATAGACCAGATAATTCCTGTCGATGTTTATATAAGCGGTTGTCCCCCGCGTCCAGAAGCTATTATCGATGCGATTTTGGCGATACAAGATAAAATTTCTAACGAGTCTATAAAAGACAGGCATAAATACTATAAAGGATTATTAGATGCTTGAGAAATTTTCTTCTAAATTCAATGTTTTGAAGCACTCTACTACAAACGGTCTTTTAAGTGTGCAAATAAATCCAAATGATATCTATGAGGCTGTTTTGTTTGTTAGAGATAATATCGGATTTGAAATATTAGCTGATATAGTTTGCGTGGATAATTTATATATTGATAAGGAAAAGCGTTTTAGTCTTTATTATATTTTCAGAAAAATAAGCTCGGAAAATTTATGTATTTATATAGATATAGATATAAATCAGAGCGTGAAAAGCGTTGAAAGTATTTATAAGAGTGCCAACTGGGGCGAGCGAGAGTGCTTTGATCAGTTTGGAGTTAAATTTGAAAACCATCCAAATTTGAAAAGAATACTCAACCATAAAGATTTTCAAGGCTATCCTCTTAGAAAAGACTACCCTATAACAAAGTATCAAGTTCTTTATGAAAGCGATGATTTAGTCGGCGAGATGAAAAATGAGATGCAAAGAGCCGGTTTGGCTAGTGAAGAAAATGATGAGTTTAAGACAAAATATACATTTTTGAATATTGGACCGTCTCATCCAGCCACTCACGGTACAATAAGAAATTTCGTTGCATTAGACGGAGAGAAAATCATATCTTGCGTAACTGAGATAGGATATCTGCATAGAGGCTTTGAAAAAGCCTGTGAAAACCATAGCTATGCTCAGATCATTCCATATACAGATAGGTTAAATTACTGTTCTGCTATGTTAAATAACGTAGGATATGCAAAAGCAGTTGAAGAAGCTCTTGGTTTAAATTTACCAGATAGAGGAATTTTTATGAGAGTTATTTTGGGCGAACTTGCTAGGATAATAGATCATGAAGTCTGTCTTGGCGCTATGTTTGTCGATATGGGAGGGCTTACAAACTACTGGTATCTTTATAATCCTAGAGAGAGGATTTATAACTTTTTATCTAAACTGACAGGCGCTAGATTTACAAATTCATTTGCGAGGATCGGAGGCATGGCAAATGATTTTTACGATGGCTGGAAAGAAGAGCTTTTGGCGCATTTAAAAGATGTAGAAAAAGGCGTTGATGATACTATGATTTTAATAGAAAAAAATCGTATATTTTTAGATAGAGTACAAAATATATGCAAAATAAACGCTAATGACGCATTGAGTTATGGTTTTAGCGGTCCAAATTTAAGGGCTAGTGGTGTGAGCTTTGATCTTAGAAAAGATAAGCCGTATTATTACTATGATAGTTTTGATTTTAGCGTTCCAGTAGGAAGCGAAGGCGATATATACGATAGAATGTTTGTGAGATTTTTTGAGATGAGAGAGTCTATATCTATCATAAGGCAAGCTATAAAATTAATACCAGAAGGCAAAATAAGCGTAGATGATAAAGATGTATTTTTACCATCAAAAGATCAAGTATATTCAAATATCGAATCACTCATCAACCATTTTAAACTAATTTTTGATGGAATTAAACTTCCAAACGGACATTTTTATAGTGCTAGTGAAGGAGCTAACGGTGAGCTTGGATTTTTTATATTTAGTAATTCAGAGCCTAATCCTTACCGAGTAAAACTTAGACCGCCGTGTTTTTATGCGTTAAATGCATTTTCTAGTATGGTACAAGGATCTCTTATAGCAGATAGCATATTAAACTTGGGAAGTCTAAACATCATAGCAGGGGAGCTAGATAGATGAAATTCGAATTTACTCATGAGCAATTATCGGCTCTAAACGAGCTTAAGAAAAAAGTAGATGATGATAGAGCGCTTGTTCTTCCGTCTCTTTGGATGGTGCAAAGAGCGCAAGGATTTATAGACGCTAAGGATGTTTTATATCTAGAAAAAACACTTGGTATAAGAAGTATGTTCTACGCTGAAGCGATCGGTTTTTATTCTATGTTTAATCAAAAATCGAAAGGAAAATTTGAACTCAAGTTTTGCAAAACTATAACATGTAAGCTAAGAGGCAGTGACGAACTTATCAAATTTACACAAGATATTCTTGGTATAAAAATGGGTGAAACTTCTAGCGACGGACTTTTTAGCCTTGGCGAAACCGAATGCCTTGGATACTGTGAAAAAGCGCCTTGTATGCTTTGCAACCTTGAACAAATCGACTCTTTAGACGAAAATTCCATAACAAATTTGATAGAAAAAATAAGGAAAGAAAATGCAAGTAGTTAGTTCTAGATTTTCTATCAAAAACGGCTATAAAATAGATGTTGCAAAAGCTAATGGAGCTTATTTAAATTTAGAAAATATCTTGAAAATGGATAGAAATTCAATAGTAGAAGCAGTAGATAAAAGTGGATTAAGAGGCAAAGGCGGCGGCGGCGGCTCATGTGGAACTAAGTGGAAAAATATGCTTGCTTGGGAAAGCGATAAGCGTTATTTGGTAGTAAATGGCGATGAGAGCGAGCCTGGAACTTGCAAAGACAAGTATATTTTAAATTTAGATCCGCATTTGCTTATAGAAGGAATTATCATATCATCTTACGCACTAGGAGCTAAGAGAGCTTATGTTTATATACGAGGTGAATACGAAAGAGAGTTTATAACTCTTACAAATGCGATAAAAGAGGCCGCTAACGAGCTTGGAGATTTAGAAATAATAGTTTATAAAGGAGCCGGAGCTTATATTTGTGGTGAAAAAACAGCTTTATTAGAGTCTATAGAAGGTAAAAGAGGTCACCCAAGATTAAAACCGCATAATAAAGCCGAGCCGGACTTTTTGTTTGGTTGCGCATGTGTGGTAAATAATGTAGAAACTATAGCTAGCATTCCTTTTATAGTGAAAAACGGCTGGGAAGCATATAGATCTGTCGGTACTGAAAAAAGCCCCGGAACTCTTTTATTTGCAGTATCTGGATGTGTTAATACTCCTTGCGTAAAAGAGATGCCTTTTGGCACTAAAATGATAGATTTTATAAATGATTTTGGCGGTGGAGTATGGAAAAATAGAGAGTTAAAAGCAGTTATCCCCGGAGGCTCAAGTGCCGCAGTTTTGACAAAAGACGAAGTGCTAAAAGCTACTCTTGATTATGAAAGTTTAAAGGAATTTAAAAGCGCATTGGGCACCGGTGGAATGATGGTGTTTGATGATACTATTAGTATGCCAGAAGTGCTTTTAAATTTGCTTGAGTTTTATACAGAAGAGAGCTGTGGACAATGCACGCCTTGTCGTGAAGGCTGTGGTTGGGCTTTGAGAGTTGTAAAAAAGATAGTAGAAGGCGAAGGCTCTTTAAGAGACTTAGATACGCTAAAAGATATATCATATATGCTTGATGGAAAGACTATTTGCGTCTTTGCTCCGGCTGTAAAGGATGTAATTATGGGATTTATCACTAAATTCGAAAACGAATTTGTAGCGCTATGTAAGGAAACTAAGTGATGGTTAATATAGTTGTCGATGGAGAGACATTTAGTGTAGATAAAAACGGTAACTTAATCACCGAGCTAAAGAAGCATAATATTGAAATTCCGCATTTTTGTTATCATGAAGCGCTTGGCGTGAGTGGAAATTGTAGGATGTGCCTCATAGAAGTAGTAGGTCAAAAACGCCCTCAAATAGCTTGCAATACTCCTATTAGCGAAGGAATGGAGATAAAAATAAACAGCGAGCTTACTAGAAAAGTTCAAAAAGGCATTTTAGAGCTTGAGTTTATAAATCATCCAATAGACTGCCCAGTGTGTGATCAAGCCGGCGAATGTTCGCTTCAAGAGTATTATATGTGCTATGATAAAGGCGATTCAAGAGTTAGTCTTGCCCAAAAGGTGCGAAAACCTAAAAAAGAGGATTTTGGATCAAATGTCATCCATGACGCCGAACGCTGCGTACTTTGTAGACGTTGTGTGAGATTTACAGAAATTTGCACAAAGACTTACGAGCTTGGAGTAGGAAATAGAGGTGAGCATAGCGAAATAATTTTATTTAACGATGAAAAAATAAACAATCCATATGCCGGAAATATCGTAGATGTTTGTCCTGTGGGTGCTATGACTTCAGCTGATTTCCGTTTTAAAAAAAGAGTTTGGCACCTAAAGAGTTCTCCTTCTATATGTCAAAGTTGTGAGAGAGGCTGTGCCATTTGGGTAGATAGCAGTCAAGATAAGTATGAATATAATAAAATTTATCGCTTTAGACCGCGAGTCGATAACTCAGTAAATGGTCATTTTATCTGCGATTTTGGTCGTTATAGTTATAAAAATGAGCAGATTATAGTCCAAGAAAATAGTAATGAGCTTATTTTAAATTTAAAAAATGATTTAGACAAGACCAGCGGCAAATTTGATATTTTGATCACCTCGTCTTTATCTCTTGAAGAGATGTTTTGTGTTATAAATTTTGCTAAAGAGTATAACGCTAGGATCTATGGTTGGGATAATTTTAGAGATGAGAGTTTTTGCGATAGTGAGGGTTTGATGCTTCGCTATCCAAATAAAACAGCAAATAAACAAGGTTTGGATTATTTTTATAATAAATCTTATATATCAAAAGATATATCTGATATTAGAGATAGAGTTATCGTTTTTCATTTAGGCGGCGAGTTGGATTTTTTAAATTTAAAAGATAAAAACATAACTTTCATAGGATCTTGCAATAGTGCTGATATAGTTTGCGCTAGTGCGTATCATAGAGACGGGCACAGTGTTAATGTTGATAATAAATTAAGATTTAGTAAGGCGGCATTTTTAAATTTATCGCCTAGTATAGAACAGATTATACAAACATTATCTCGAAATAGTTATAAATTTGATAAAGATATTTTAAAGGCATTTGAATGAATGAGCTTGTTTTGACCATTTTTAGGATTGTTTTCATACTTTCGTTTATACTTTTGCTCATACCGATTTTGGTCTTACTCGAGCGTAAAATTTCAGCCTTTATCCAAGATCGTCCCGGACCAAATAGGGCAAATATCGCAGGTATTAGGTTGGGCGGTATTATACAAGCTCTAGCCGACGCTCTTAAGCTCGCTATAAAAGAGGATTTTACTCCATCTAGTATTCGTTCTAAGTTTTTATTTACTATAGCGCCTATGATACTATTTCTTATGAGTACGCTTACTATAGCAGTTATTCCATTTTCAGATTATTTTACTATCGATGGCGTTAAACATCTTATGCAAGGAATTCCTTTTGATGGCGGAATGTTATGGTATCTTGGAGTAGCGTCGCTTAGTATTTATGGTATTATGCTTGCCGGGTACGCTTCAAATAATAAATATTCACTTTTAGGTTCGCTTAGAGCAGCTTCTGGAGCTATTAGCTATGAGATTCCGCTTGGACTTGCTGTTGTTAGTATGATTTTGACTTACGACTCTATAAATTTAAATGATTTTGTTTTGCAACAACAAGGCTCGTTTTTAGGTTTGCCATCATGGGGGATATTTATCCAGCCTTTGGCTGCTATTATATTTATAATATGTGCATTTGCAGAGACAAACAGAGCTCCGTTTGATCTTGCAGAAGGAGAAAGCGAGATAGTTGCTGGTTATCACTTAGAGTATAGTGCAATGAGTTTTGCAATGTTTTTTATGGCTGAATATATAGCAATGACGGCTATGAGTGCTCTTATAATTACTATATTTTTTGGCGGATATTCGCTTCCTTATCTTAGCACCGCAGATCTTGTAAACAACTATAAAATAGTACTTTTAAGCATAGTATTTATTATCACTATTTTAGGTTTTATCTTTGTGTTATGGATAAATAAAAATAATGTTACAAGATATAAAGTCACAAACGACTTTAGAAAAAAAGAGAATAAATTTTACAAAATTTGTACGTTTATAGTAGTCGCTATCACAGATGTTATCTGTTTTTACCTATATTTTACAGGCTTGCAAAGCCTTGGTCAGGAAATTTTAGTAACTATACTTTATCTAACTATATTTGCTTTAAAAACATTTGTTATGCTTTTTGTGTTTATCTGGGTACGCTGGACTGTGCCAAGATTTAGATATGATCAAATTCAAAGACTCGGCTGGGAAAAGCTCATGCCTTTAGCGATATTTAATATCATAATAACAGCAATGGTGGTGGTATATGGCAATTAAAACAAAAACTATACGCAGAAAAAAAATACCGTTTTTACAAAGAATTTATCTACCTTTTATATTTGCGGGTATGGCTAGAACATTTAGGCATTTTTTTAGGAATTTAAAAGATAGCTCAAATATCGATTTTTTAGAGTATCCAGAACAAAAACCAACTGATATAACAAATCGCTACAGAGGTCTTCACAGGCTTACTAAAAACGAAAAAGGCGATCTAAAATGTGTGGCGTGTGATATGTGTGCTACCGCATGCCCGGCAAATTGCATTTTTATCACTGCTACTGAGATAGAAGGTAGCAAAGAAAAAGCGCCTTCTAAATTTACTATAGATCTGCTTGAATGTGTGTTTTGCGGACTTTGCGTAGAGGCGTGTCCAAAAGACGCTATCAGGATGGATACTGGTATCTTTACTAAAGTAGGCAACACCAGAGAATCGTTTTTAGCCGATATAAAAACTTTATCACAAAGAGAAGAGGGGAGCTTTTGATGGAACTTTTTTTATTTATAAATTTCTCTTTATTTGCCATTTTAGGAAGCTTAGGTCTTATTTTATTTAAAGCTCCTATTCATGGGGCTTTGAGCCTTATAGTTACTTTAGTTTCTATAGCCGGTTTATATCTTTTACTGTTTGCTAAGACTCTATTTTTAATTCAAATTGTAGTATATGCCGGAGCTATCATGGTGCTAAGTGTTTTTGTAATGATGTTTTTTAATATCAAAAGCGACACTTTGTTCGTAAAGCTTAAACCAAAATCTTTTTTTGTTATTATTCCTCCTACTGTTATATTTGCGATTTTGCTAGATGAGATTTGGAAATTACCAAGTGATTTTGGAATTGCACCGCTTGATTTTGGAGAAATAAAACCGCTTGGATTTTATCTATTTACAAATTGGGGTTTGAGCTTTGAGGCGATATCTTTGCTTTTGACAGCCGCATTAATCGGTGTGGTGGCTATTTTAAAAGGCAAAAACAATGCTTGATTTTTATATATTAGTGGCTTTGATCCTATTTTTTATCGGCGTTTTAGGAGTTATTCTTAGAAAAAATATCTTTACTATATTTATGTCAGTAGAGCTTATGTTGAACGCTACGGCGCTGATATTTGCTACCTTTGCTAGACAAAGTCTAAATTTAGACGGACAAGTAATAGTTATGCTAATAATCGCTATAGCTGCAGCTGAAGCTAGTTTCGGTTTGGCTCTTATAGTGCTTTTATACAAGAAAAAGCAGAGTTTAAACATAGATATTTTTGATGAGTTAAAGGATAGAGATGTTAGTTAGCATTGTAGTTTTAGCGCCTATTATAGGCAGTATTTTACTAGGTTTGACTTATTTAGCTAGAAATACTCTTAAGATATCGCAGCTTGGTTTTGCATTTTTAGGTATGGCAGCTCCTATTACTAGCTTTGTTTGTATGACGATTTTGTCTTTAAATTCGCAAATAGAACCGATTAATTTAAATATGTTTGGTTGGATAGAAGCCGGTATATTTAAAATAGATGTCGGGTTTTATCTTGATCATTTAAGCCTTTTAATGGGTCTGTTTGTAACTTTTTTAGGTATGTTGATACATCTGTATTCTATCGGATATATGGATAAAGATATCGGTTTTGGCAAGTTTTTTTGTTATATGAATTTATTTTTAGGCAGTATGCTCATACTTGTACTTGCAAATAATCCGGTTCTGATGTTTGTCGGCTGGGAAGGAGTGGGAGCTTGTTCATATCTACTTATATCGTTTTACTTTAGCTCTAAAGACAATGTAAAAGCCGGAAATAAAGCATTTATACTAAACAGAATCGGTGATTTTGGCTTTGTTATAGGTCTTGTTAGTTTGTATCTTGCTACTTCTCCATATGGTTTTAATTATGAAATATTAGCTAAAAGCGCACCTCTTATACCTTCAAATTTGGCCATTTTTATAGCGTTTTGTTTTATATGCGGAGCGCTTGCTAAATCAGCGCAAATACCGCTTTACACGTGGCTTCCTGATGCTATGGCCGGCCCGACTCCTATTTCTGCTTTGATACATGCAGCCACTATGGTAACAGCGGGTGTTTATATGGTTGTTAGATTTGGATTTTTATATGAACACTTAAATTTCGTTCTAGAAATACTTGCGATAATCGGTGTAGCAAGTGCGCTTTTTGCGGCTATAATTGCTGTAAAAGCTACAGATATCAAAAAAATCCTAGCCTACTCTACTATGAGTCAGCTTGGATATATGTTTGCCGGACTTAGTTTTAGTTCTCAAGCAGCTTTATATCATCTTTTTACGCATGGATTTTTTAAAGCGCTTCTGTTTTTGGGTGCCGGATCTGTGATAATAGCCTTGCATCACGAACAAAATATATTTAAAATGGGCTCTTTACATAAAAATAAAGTACTCTTTTATCCTATGTTATTTGGGTCGCTTGCCATAAGCGGAGTGTTTCCTTTCGCAGGATTTTTCTCAAAAGACGCACTTATATTAGGAGCGTTTTTAAGCGGTCATTATTTTATATCTGGAGTTTTGCTATTTACAGCAGGACTTACCTCTTATTATATTTTTAGGCTATTTTTTCTAGTTTTTTATTCTCAAAATGAAGCACCTAAACAGCATAAACTCCCATTTACTATGAGTTTTGTAAATGTAATACTCGCTATATTTTCTCTTATAGGAGGAGGTATGGCTATGTTTTTAAGCTTAGAGCATGTTAGTTTATCAGTAGAGATAATAGCCGGAGTTGTTAGCTTATTCATTTCATTTTTAGGAATTTTTATAGCCTACAAAAAGTTCTATAATTACAAAAATTGTGAAGAGCAAACTTGTTGTTTTGAGAATTTGGTTATAAATAAATTCTATGTTGATAAAATTTATGACTTTGTTTTTGTGCGTAGCTTTGCAAGTTTAAGTAAATTTGTAAGAGAAGTTTTAGACGCAAAGATTTTTTATCCATTTGTTTTAGGAACCGCTAGAATGTTTAAGTTTAGCGGTTTTGTATATTCTAAATTTACACAAAACGGACTTGCTGGCTCTTACGCGTTTTATATGTTAGCTTTTATCTGCATTTTTATCCTTTATATAAAGGTTAGTTTATGACTGGTTTTTCACATATTTTAAGTTTGATTATATTTTTACCGTTTATTGTTGGAGTTTTGATAGCTCTGTTTTTTAATGATAAAGCAGGTAAGTTGACGGCTTTTGTTGTTAGTATTGTAGTGGCTGTTTTAGGGCTAGTTTTATTTTTTAAATTTGATCCGAATGCCGGTATGCAGTTTGTCGATAGCATATCTTTAGTGCCGAAATACGGCATTAGTTACTTAGTCGGTGTAGATGGAATAAATTTATATATCTTACTTATCATTACTTCTGCATTTCCACCTCTGTTTTTTATTTTAAAAAACAGAAAAAAAGGTTACTGGGCAAATATGCTTTTTATGCAAAGTGGGTTTTTGTCTGTTGTTTCATCGCTCGATCTCGTATATTTTTATGCCGGCTGGGAGATGATGCTCATACCTATATTTATTATGGTCGGAATTTACGGAAAGGATTCAGGAAGAGCCGGAGCTCTTATGGATATGATGTATTACGCGATATTTGGTTCCATGATTATGCTCGGAGCCATCATATATATCGGAGCTGCTCATTATTATGAATTTGGATTTTTTAGCTTTAGACTTGAAGATCTGATTAAAGTAAGTTTAAACTCGGATTTGCAGACTGTTTTATTTTTCTGCTTTATGTTGGCTTTTGTTATAAAGCTGCCTTTGTTTCCATTTCATCTTTGGATGAGCAATGCTTATACAAAATCGCTTACGACTGCTACTTTTATGCTTTCTGTTATCGCTTCAAAAGTAGCTGTTTTTGCGATATTGCGTTTTGTTTTGCCTTTATTTCCGGTGTCTTTTGTAAATTATTCTACATGGTTTATATCTCTTGGGCTATTTTCTATGTTATATTTTGGTATAGCGGCTATCAAGGTGAAAGATTTTAAAACTTTGCTTGCATATGCTTCGGCGTCTCATTTGGGACTTATAATAGCCGGAGTATTTGCCCTAGATGTAGAAGCTATGACCGGATCTATGTATCAAGTCGTGGCGCATGCTATTACTAGCGGAATTATGTTCTTGTTAGTCGGTATGATAAGTGAGCAGCTAGGAACTAGAAAGATAAGCAAGTTAGGCGGACTTGCTATAAAGGCGCCTGTTTTTGCTACTATTTTTGCTATCGCAATGATATCTAGCGTTGGATTACCTGCTACTGTTGGTTTTGTAGGCGAACTTTTGATTATATTTGGATTATTTAAGGCTAATTTAATTTATGGTATTTTCGGTACGACTTCTATAGTAATAGGAGCTATTTATATGTTTATAGTCTATAGAAAAGCTATTTTACAAAATACGAATGAGCTTACGGCTAAATTTAAAGATCTAAGAAAGCGTGAAATTTTGGCATTTTTAGTAGCTGTTGCTATGATATTTATCATGGGAATTTATCCAAAACCTTTTATAAAGCAGATAGAACCTACTATGAATGAGCATTATGAAAGTTATATAAAACCAAATTTAGGAGCCAAAAAATGATAGCGCTATTACCTTTTATTCTCTCTTTGGCGGCTACGTTTATAAATATATTTTTATGCGTCACTAATATATCAAAAAGATATTCTATAAATTTAAATATCTTATTTTGGGTTATAATTTTTATATCTTTTTTTATTGTTCGTTCTAATTTTTCAAATGACTTTTTGATGGATTTTGCTACCCCGTTTATATCGCTTGATGAGTTTTCATTCTGTTTTGGCGTAGTTTTGTCTGCTCTTATGATAATTTTTTTAATTTCTAGTTTTTATAGCGATGACGAAAAATTCTACAAACAAGAGATGTTTGCACTCGCATCTTTAGCTAGTTTTGGCTTGTTGGCTATGAGTCTTAGCGTGGAACTGATACTTACTCTTATATTTTTAGAAGTAGCGTCTATAAGCATTTATGCTATGATAGCTATGAATAGCATTGAATACAAAAGCGTTGAAGCTGCGTTTAAGTACTTTTTATTATCATCATTTATGAGTGCATTTTATCTGCTTGGGGCGGCTTTTGTATTTGGAGTGGCTGGATCTACGAAATACTCTTTTATAGCAACTGGATTGAATAGCGATTTTTTAAGTATTATAGGGATGATTTTAGTGCTTTCTATGATGTTTTTCAAGATAGCGATTTTTGGATTTTATAGATGGAGCATAGATGTGTATTATGGCTCAAATTTAAATATAGTAGGTTTTTTAGCGTCTGCTTTTAAACTTGCTAGTTTTGCCATTTTGATCAAGCTTTGCTTTTTATATCCGGGTAATAATATAGAAATTTTACAAGGCATCTTTGCTATTTTAGCAATTTTAAGTATGTTTGCTGGGAATTTGCTATCTCTTAAAGAGACAAACGTTAAAAAGATACTAATTGCCGCTGGAATAGTGCATTCAGGGTATATTTTTATAAATTTATCCTCTGTTGGTGCTTCTGTTTCCATATATCCAGCTATTTTTTATCTATCTACATATACTATAGTAGTTGGTTTTTCATTTGCTATTTTAAACGGACTTTTTGGAGACAGAGAGATAAAAATATCTGATTTAAACGGACTTTATAAAGTACGTCCTACCGAAGCTTTTGCTCTTACTGTAATTTGTTTGTCTTTTATCGGTTTCCCTTATAGTGTCGGATTTTTGGGTAAATTGTTTATATTTTCTAGCGCCGTAGAAAGCGGTAAGACTTATTTGGCTATTTTTGGTATAATTAATACTATATTTTCTGTATATTATTACCTAAAGATTATCATCAGCATATACTTTAGCGAGAATAAAACTGCTCTGTCTTGCGCAGATAGTAAGAAATTTGGTTTAAAACTACTTGCTTTGAGTTCTATTTTATTTATAATTTTAGAGGGAAGCGGTATATTTTCTATAATATCTTTTTTAAATTTATTTATCAGATGAGCTTATTTTTAGTATTAAATTTAACTAAATTTATACTTCAGATAGTACGATAAATAGATGTTTTACAGACAATATATATTTAGTTTGAAATTTAAAAACTAAATATATATTTAATAATATTTAGCTTATTTAGATAACAATTTTCATTTATATATAGTTTTATCTAAATTTAAGTTTATAAGTCGCATAATTACGGTAATATTTTTATAAAAAGGATAATAATGAAAGCTAAATTTCTAGCAGCGTCTGCAATCTTAACTCTATTTTGTACAAGTTCGTTTGCACATTTTGGAGTAGTGATCCCTTCTAGCTCGACCGTAAATGATGAAAAAGAAGCGAAAATGAGTATAACTTATAGATTTACTCATCCGTTTGAACAGATGATGATGAATATGGAAAAACCGGTTGAAACAGGAGTATTTGTAGATGGGAAGAAAAATCCAATATCAAATTTAACCGAGAAAAAAGATGGTAAAATGAGTTATTATACTGCAAATTACGAAGTAAAAAATCCCGGAATGTATCAATTTTATGTTGATCCAAAGCCGTATTTCGAAGCGGCTGAAGATAAGTTTATAAGACATATTACAAAAACAGTTGTAAATGCTTACGGATTTGGCGAGGGTTGGGATAGTCCTATTGGCTTAAAAGCCGAAATAGTACCTATTAGTAGACCTTATGGATTATATAAAGGAAATCTGTTTTCAGGAATAGTTTTATATAAAGGAGAAAGAGCCAAAAATGTCATGGTTGAGGTTGAATACTACAACACGAAAGGCTTAAAGGCACCTTCTGAGGATTTTATCACACAAGAAGTAAAAACAAATGAGCTTGGAGAATTTAGTTTTGCTATGCCTCTTGCTGGCTGGTGGGGATTTTCAGCTTTAATAGATGATGATGAGACTATTAAAAAAGACGGTAAAACTTATCCGGTTGAACTTGGCGGTGTTATTTGGGTCGAAACTAAAGAGTATTAGATGCATATCAGCGAAGGAGTATTAAAACCAGAGATCATAGTTCCAGTAGCTGTGATAGGGGGTATTTGGATAGCGTATCTACTATATAAATTGAAGTTTAATGATATTCCTAAGATAGCTTGTATGAGCGCTATGTTTTTCATAGCGTCTTTTATACACATTCCGATTGGTCCGACTTCAATTCACTTAATTTTGAGCGGTTTGATCGGGGCTTTCTTAGGATTCAATGCAGGTTTGGCGATATTTGCAGCTTTACTTTTACAAGCTTTGTTATTTGGATATGGCGGTATAACCGTGTTAGGAGTAAATCTTTTGATGATAGCGTCTCCCGCCGTACTTGGATTTTATTTTTTAAAACTTTCATTCAAAAAATTTAGAGTTTTAAATTGGTTTTTAGTCGGATTTGTGCCTATTTTCGTATCATCTTTGATTTTAAGCTTAGTTTTGGCATTAAACGGGAATGAGTTTTTGCCGGTTGCGACTTTGGCTTTTGTTTCGAATTTAGCTCTTATGGCGATAGAAGGAGTTATATCTCTGTTTGGAATATCTTTTATTTATAAAGTAAATAAGGACTTATTAAAATGATAAAATTTATGCTAATAATCTGCGTGGCAGTAGCTTTAAATGCTCACTCACTAAAAGTGTTTGCTAAAGAAGAAAACGGTTTTGTTTTAATCAAAAGCTATTTTTATGGTAATTCGCCTTGTAAAGAGTGTAAGGTCGAGCTCATAAAAGATAACAAAATTCTAAGCACTGTAAAAACGGATTCAAAAGGCGAAGCTAGAGCAAAAATAGTAGCGAGCGAGTTTGATATATTAGTAGACGGCGGACTTGCGCACGAAAAAAGAGTAAGCTTCAAGGCCGAAAATCCGCTTCCGATAGATACTGATGATAGTACAATGATGTATGTGTTTAAATTTATAGCCGGATTTGCGGCTATCGCAATTATATTTGGCTGTTTGTATATTATAAAAAGAAGGCAGGTTGCTTGCAGCTAAATTTATCTTTTGGCTTGGTTTGCCTTGTACTTTTTAGCTTTAAGGTAGCGCTTAGTAGTAGTATCGACGCTGCTTTTTTTCTACCTGCTCTTCTATTGTTATTTATTAGATTTAACACTATTTTTATTATAATTAAAAAGATGCTGTTTTTAAATTTATTTATATTTTTAATGGCTCTAAGCGCGATTATGTATAGCAATTATCATTTAGCTGCGCTTATTTTTATAAGATCAAATTTGATCTTATTTTTTGGATTATCGGTTTTTAGCTCAGCAAATTCATATGCCATAGCAAGAGCCGTTTCAAATTTAAAACTAGGTGACAAGATAAGCGCCGTATTTTATTTTACTGTGAAATTTATAGATGAGTTTAAATCCGAGTTTCAAAGAATTAAAAAAACACTTAGAGCAAGAGGATTTAAGCCTTGCAGCTCTCTTTTTACTTATAAAACATATGGAAATTTAGTTGCAATGCTGTTTTTAATAGCGTTTCATAAATCTCAAATGTTAGAAAAAACATTTATATGCAGAGGATTTCAAGGTAAATTTTACTCTCAAAATAGGCAAAAAATAGGCGTTTTAGATATAATTTTACTAGGATTTACTATATTTATATATATATTAAGTTTAGGAAATATCATATGAGTTGCACTCTTTGTCTTAATAATATCTCTGCTAAAATAGCCGAAAAAACTATTTTTTCAAATTTAAGTTTAAATGCGGGGCATAAAGATAAAATAGCAATAATAGGCTCAAATGGCTGTGGTAAAACAACTTTACTTGAAATAATAGGCGGTCTTAGAAATCCCGATAGCGGAGAAATAGAGATATTTCATAATACTATTTTAAATTTAAAAGAGTATCAAAAATATAGGTATTTGATTGGCTATTTGTTTCAAGATAGCGATGATCAGTTCATTTGTCCAAATGTATTTGAAGATGTTGTTTTTGGCTTACTTACGATAGGCATACAAAGAAGTATCGCCGATAAAAGAGCCGAAGAGATCTTAAAAGAGCTTGATATATGGCATTTAAGATATAAGATAGTTTTTCATCTTTCAGGCGGTGAAAAAAAGCTTGTCGCATTAGCCGGGGTATTGGTAAATGAGCCTAAAATTTTACTGCTTGATGAACCTACTGCCGCGCTTGATTTTGATATGCAAGAAAAAGTAGCAGATCTGCTTATTAAGCTTGATATAACTCAGATCATAGTGTCTCATGACAAAGAGTTTATAAGTAGAGTTGCAAATAAAATGTACTATTTAAACAAAGACGGGTTAAAGCTTGGCGATTAATTAGTTTAAAAGCTGCTTACAATACTCCTGCTGAACTTTTTGTAAAGCTTATATTTTATATACATTTTATATTTTTTAGATAGAATTACGCCTAATAAAATCTAGGGTTTAAAGATGAGCAAGTTAATTATCGTAGAATCTCCAGCGAAAGCAAAAACTATAAAAAATTTTTTGGGTAGCGAGTATAAAGTTATAGCTAGTAAAGGTCACATCAGAGATCTTCCAAAGTCTAGCTTCGGCATAAAAATAGAAGATGATAAATTCACGCCAGAGTACAGAGTAAGTAGCGATCACAGCGCTATAGTAAAAGAAATAAAAGATCTAGCAAAGAATGCAGATACCATATATCTAGCTACCGATGAGGATAGAGAGGGCGAAGCTATAGCATACCATATAGCAGCCGCAATAGGTAAAAAACCTGAGATGCTTCCAAGAATTGTATTTCACGAGATAACAAAATCTGCCATACAAAATGCATTAGAAAATCCGCGTAGTTTAAATATGGATAGCGTAAATGCTCAACAAGCAAGAAGACTTTTAGATAGGATAGTCGGTTATAAATTAAGCCCGCTTTTAAACTCAAAAATCCAAAGAGGTCTTAGTGCGGGGCGCGTTCAGAGTTCGGCTTTGAAGATATTAGTAGATAGAGAGCGCGAAATAAGAAATTTCAAACCTATAGAATATTTTAGCATAGATACTAAATTTAAAAAAGATTTAGAAGCTGAACTGGTTGAGTTTGAGGGTTCTAAGATAGAAAAGCTTACTATAACAAACAAAGATCGTGCAAAATTTATAGTTGATAAAATAAAAGATGAGAGTTTTAGTGTCGCAAACGTAGAAAGCAAAGAGCGAAAGACAAGTCCGCAGCCTCCGTTTATGACTTCTACTTTGCAGCAAAGTGCGTCAAATAGACTAGGATTTAGCCCCAAAAAAACTATGATGTTAGCACAAAATTTATATGAAGGCGTACAGACAAATAACGGTTTTATGGGCGCTATAACATATATGAGAACAGATAGCTTAAATTTAGCTAAAGAAGCTATAAGTGCAGCTAGAGACCTGATTAAAGAGCAGTTCGGCGATAAATATCTTCCAAAATCTGCAAATTTTTACACTACAAAAAACAAAGGAGCTCAAGAAGCTCATGAAGCTATTCGTCCTACAAATTTAAGCTTTACTCCGACAGAGGCGGCTAAGTTTTTAGAAAAAGATCTACTAAAACTCTATACTCTTATATATAATAGATTTTTGGCTTGTCAAATGTCTGCAAGCGTATCAGAAACTCAAAATATATTTATAAACAGTAAAAGCAGTATTTTTAAAATTTCGGCCAGAAAGCTTACGTTTGATGGATTTTACAGAGTTTATGGGGATCTTGATAAAGATAGGATTCTTCCTAATTTAAACGTAGGCGATAAAATGGAGCTTGAAAGCTTAAGCAGCCAAAGTCATTTTACCGAGCCGCCATCAAGATATTCAGAAGCCGGTTTGGTAAAAAAACTTGAGAGTCTTGGCATAGGCAGACCAAGTACGTATGCTCCGACTATTTCTTTGCTTACTAGCAGAGATTACGTAAAAGTAGATAAAAAACAGCTTATTCCAAACGAGATAGCATTTAATATAACTAGTATGCTTGAAGAGCATTTTAATGATATAGTAGATAGCGATTTTACCTCTAAAATGGAAGAGAAACTTGATGATATAGCAGAAAATAAAGCAGATTGGCAAGAAGTTTTATCTAAATTCTATCATCCTTTTATGCAAAAAATAGATGACGGTAAAAAAAATATAAAGAGTCAAAAAGTAACCGAGCCCATAGGTGAAAAGTGTCCCGAGTGCGGCGGAGAGCTTGTAAAGCGAAAAGGAAGATTCGGCGAATTTATCGCTTGTTTGAATTTTCCAAAATGTAAATATTCTAGAAATTTAAAAAATGAAGCTAAAATTGAAAAAAAAGAGCCGCAAAAAATCGGTGTAGCATGTCCTCAATGCGGCGGAGATATAGTTGAGAGATTTAGTAAAAAAGGTAAATTTTTTGGGTGCGCAAACTATCCAAAATGTAACTTTATAAGCAAATACCAACCTACAGATCAAAAATGCTCGCAATGTGGTGAAATGATGGTTTATAAAGAGCTTAAGAAAGGCAATTTTTACGAATGTTCTGCTTGTAAATTTAAAAAAGAAGGGAATAATAATGATTAAAATGGTAATGTTATGTGCAATTTGTAACGTGAGTAGCGGAAATTGCGCCGAAGACTGCGCATACTGTACACAGAGTGCGCATATAAAAGCCGACATCCCTAAATTCAAGCAAAAAAATTTAGAACAGATACTAAATGAAGCTAAAATTGCCAGTAAAAATCATGCTCTTGGATTTTGTCTCGTGACTAGCGGATTAGGACTTGATGATAAAAAGCTTGAGTTTATATGCGAAGCTGCAACAATGTTACGAAAAGAAACACCTAATTTAATGCTGATAGCTTGTAACGGATCTGCTAGCTATGAGAGCTTAAAAGAGCTTAAAAAAGTCGGAATATTTAGCTACAACCATAACTTAGAAACAAGTCGAGAGTTTTTTCCTCAAATTTGTACAACTCATAGTTGGGATGATAGATTTAATACGAATTTAAATGCTAAAAAAGCCGGTCTTGAGCTATGCTGTGGTGGAATTTACGGACTTGGGGAGAGTCAAGATGATAGGCTTAGTTTTAGAGCTAGTTTAAAAGAACTAAATCCTTTTTCAAGTCCGATTAATTTTTTTATACCAAATCCTGCTTTGAAAATCAAGCAACCTCTTTTAAGCACCGATGAAGCTTTGGAAATCATAAGAGATACTGCTAAAACATTGCCTCAGTGCCGTATAATGGTGGCCGGAGGTAGAGAAATAGTATTAGGAGATAGGCAGTACGAGATACTAGAAAACGGAGCTAGCGCTATAGTTATAGGCGACTATCTAACCACCAGCGGAGAAGTTGCTAGTAAAGATATAGAGGAGCTTAGAAATAGAGGCTTTGAGTTTGCATCACAGTGCCACTAACGAGCTTTCTATTCTTATTGTTTTGGCGTTTATAATTTTTATATCGCCGTATTTTTCAAAACTCACAAAAATCCCGATTGCTCCTATAGAGATAGCTCTCGGGATAATTCTAGGTTTTTTTGGTCTGCTTCCTAATAACGATTTATTTGAGATAGTTGCAAAAGTCGGATTTTTTTATTTAATGTTTTTAGCGGGTACAGAGATTGATTTACGCTCATTTTTTAAGATAGATAAGAAAGTATTAAAACTTATTTTGGCTTATCTATCAGTTTTATACGTGATAGCTGCGTTTTTAGGTATATGGTTGGAGCCTGCATTTTTGGTATTTATAGTAATACCTGTTATGTCTGTTGGTATGCTCTCAACGCTATTTAAAGAGTACGGTAAAAATGAGCCGTGGCTAAATATCGCTATGATCACAGGAAGCATAGGCGAAGTGATAAGTATAGCTTTGCTAACTTTAGTAGGCGCATATGTAGAGTTTGGTAACAGTAGCGAACTTTATACAAGTATAAATTATCTTATTATATTTATCGTTCTTTGTATACTTGGATTTAAAGGACTCGAGGTACTTTTTTGGTGGTATCCGAATCTAAAAATACTTCTTATGCCTCATTATGATAAAGATGAGAAAGATATAAGACTTTCTATGGCTATGTTTTTTGGCACGGTTGCCGTTATGATATATTTAAATTTAGAAATTGTGCTCGGGGCGTTCATAGCCGGAAGTTTTATAGCTACATTTTTTGATCATAAAAAAGATCTACCTCATAAATTAGGAAGTTTTGGATTTGGGTTTTTAGTTCCTATATTTTTTGTATATATCGGCTCAACCGTGGATTTAAACTATATTTTTATACCAGGCGTTCTTGATAATGCTCTTCTTATGCTTTTATTTATGACGCTTATTCGTGTTGTTAGTTCTTTTATATTTATCAAGAAACTCGGAGCTTATGGCAGTATTTTGTATGGTTTATCCCTATCTATGCCTTTAACTCTTTTAGTAGCGGTTGCTACCGTGGCTTATAATGCTAATAATATCGAAAAAGAACTATATTTTTCATTTATATTAGCAAGTTTATTTGAGGCTATTTTGGCTATGGTGCTTATAAAAGTTACATATTATCTTAAAACGAGGCTTAAGTAGTAAATTTAGTATGTTATAATGATTTTTTTTAAATAAAATTTGGATAGAATATTTTAAGATATTCACACTAAAAGGATGAAAATGAGTAATACAGTAACACTGACAGATAACAGAAACGGTAAAAGTTATGAGTTTCCCATATTAGATGGAACAAGAGGTCCTAGTGTTATAGATATTTCGACGCTTTATAAAAACACCGGAATGTTTACTTTTGATAGAGGTTATACAAGTACTGCAATGTGCCGTTCTGCTATAACATTTATCGATGGAGAAAAAGGAGAGTTGATGCACCGCGGCTACGATATAGCGTGGCTAGCTGAAAATAAACTTTATCTTGATGTAGTATATTTACTATTTAACAAACACCTGCCAAGCCAAGAGGAGCTGGAGCTATTTAGACGCGAGTTAAAAGAGAGAAGCTTTTTAAATGAAAAAATGATTAGATTATTTGACTGTTTTCCCGATAAAGCTCATCCTATGGCCGTTTTACAAGCAAGCGTAGCTACCATGAGTGCATACTATAAAAGAGATATGAATTTTGATGATATGAATGATTATATGGAGCTTGCAAAACGTTTAGTGGCAAAAATTCCTACATTTATAGCGTTTTATTATCGTCATGTTAGAGGATTTCCTGTAATATATCCGAATTTAGATCGCGGATTTACAGAAAATTTCTTATATATGCTAAGAGCTTTTCCTCACGATAAGGTAGATTTAAAACCTATAGAAGTCAAGGCTTTTGATACTGTTTTGATGCTTCACGCCGATCATGAACAAAATGCTTCAACTACTACAGTTAGAACCGTAGGATCTACTCACGCTCATCCTTACTCATGTATTAGCGCCGGTATCGGCGCTCTTTGGGGACACGCTCACGGAGGTGCAAATGAAGGAGTTATCAGGCAACTTGAGATGATAGGAACTCCAGATAGGGTTGATGAGTTTATTAAAAGAGCAAAAGATCATAATGATCCATTCCGTTTAATGGGATTTGGCCATAGAGTTTATAAAAACTTTGACCCGCGAGCAAAAGTTTTAAAAGGTCTTAGAGATAAGCTTATAAATGAGATCGGCATAGATAATAATCTTATAAAAGTAGCAAGCCGAATAGAAGAGATAGCACTAAATGACGATTACTTTGTATCAAGAAATTTATATCCTAATGTGGATTTTCACTCCGGGCTTATACTAAAAGCTCTTGGTATTCCAAATGAGATGTTTGCGGCAATATTTGTCATGGGAAGAGTTCCTGGGTGGCTTAGTCAGTGGATGGAGCTAAAATCACAAGATACCATAAAAATAGTTCGTCCAAGACAGCTTTACGTAGGACCTACTTGTCCTCCTAAAGAGCAATGAAAGAGCTTCTAAATTTATCGCTAAAGGCTGCTAGAGCAGCCGGTAAAGCGATTTTAAAACATTATGACAATTACGATGTAACCATCAAAAACGATAATTCACCATTAACTAGTGCTGATTTAGCTTCTAATGAGGCTATATTTAAAGAGTTGGAGAGTTCTGGTATTCCTATATGTTCTGAAGAGAAGATATTGGATTATGGAAAAAGAGACGCGAATTCTAAATTTTGGCTTATTGATCCGCTTGATGGCACAAAAGAATTTATAGCAAAAAACGGTGAATTTTGTGTTTGTATAGCTTTGATAGATTGCGCTAGACCTATTTTAAGCGTAATCTATGCTCCAACTAGCGATGAGATGTTTTACAGTATGGGCGGCTCGAAGGTCTATAAAAACGGTGAAATTTTAAATAGTTCATGCTTAGAACAAAATTATATTATATCAGGAAATTTCAGCCACTCAAAAAGTGTAGATATCATAGCTAATCGTTTTGGGCTAGATATATTAAGATGCGGTTCGGCACTTAAGTTTTGTAGGCTCAGTGAAGGAAATGCGGATGTTTATGCAAGATTTTGCGGCTCTAGCATATGGGATATAGCAGCCGGAGAGTTTTTGCTTAAAGAGAGTGGAGGTATAGTTGTATCTTTGCAAGATGAAAAAGAGCTGCGATACGATAAAAAAGATCTTAGAAATGATTATTTTTTGGCACTAAGTAAAAAAGAGCTTCCAAATTTAAAAAATTACCTAGAATTTATATCTTTAAATTTAAAATCACTTTAATCTATATTTTTTATAAATTTAAATACTAAAAATATATTTTTGTTTTGTTTCCATTTTGTTTCCAAGTATAGTTAAAATTCCGCAATTTAACAAAATCAAAGGAGATAAAATGTTGAAACAAATTGCTACTTTAACTATAGCTAGTGCGATATCTGCGTTTAGTTTAAATGCGGCTGATAAAATAATGGGTCAAGGAGCTACTTTTCCGCTTCCCGTATATAAAGAGTGGAGCAAACTCTATTATAAAGCCACTTCAAATCAAGTAACTTACAATGGTGGAGGCAGCGGCAAGGGAATAAGCGCTATTACTGATAGAAATGGCGAGTTTGGCGGCACTGATTCGCCTTTGAAAAACGACGAGTTGCGAGAAAAAAAATTACTTCAATTTCCTGCTATCATAGGAAGCGTTGTATTAGCTTATAATATCGAAGGCATAAAAGATCACGAGCTTAAGCTTTCAGCTGCAGCGGTCGCCGGTATATTTTCAGGTAAAATAACAAAATGGAATGATGAAATAATCAAAAAAGATAATGCAAATTTAAAACTTCCCGATGCTTTGATAACTCCTGTCGTAAGAAGTGATTCAAGCGGAACTACATTTAATTTTACAAGTTATTTGGCTAAAGCAGACGAGAGTTGGGCAAAAGAGTATGGTGCAAATAAAACTATAAATTGGGGAGCAAAAGTCACTCCTGCTGCAGGGAATCCTCTTGTTGCAAGTACTATTAAACAAGTTCCAAACTCTATAGGCTATATAGAATACGCCTATAAATTATCAACCGGACTAAACGCCGCTACTTTGCAAACCAAAGACGGTGATTGGGCAGAGCCTACACCGCAAAACTTTGCAAAAGCCGCCGCAAACTCAAATTTCAAAATAGAAGAGAACTTTTATGACGTATTAGCTTATTCAAGCGGTAAAGGTAGTTATCCTATAGTAGCAGCAACATTTATTCTTATTTCTAATGATAAAATTGATGATGGTAAAAAAGTTACTAAGTTTTTTAGCTGGGCATTTAGCGATAAAGACGCTTTAGAAGCAGCTAAAAAGTTAGGATATGAACCATTACCAAAAGTAACAACCGATATGATCTATGATTACTGGACTAAATACGCAGTAAATCCAAAATAGATATAAAAATAAAAAACAGGACGTCATAATCTAAATTTAAGACGTCCGTATAAAGAGTATATATGATAAAAATTCAAAAAAATATAATCATAGAAAAGTTATTTTTTAATGCGGCAAGAATATCGACTATTATAGTTTTAGTAGTACTTTTGGCTATTTTTTTATCTCTTGTTTATAAAGCTTATCCTGCTATTTCTAAATTCGGAATAAATTTTTTATTTGATACTACGTGGGACGCAAATATTATGATATTTGGAGGACTTGCTAGTATATACGGAACCATCGTTTCTACTTTTATAGCTATGATTTTAGCAACTCCTGTTGCGATTGGTATCGCTATATTTCTAACAGAAATTGCTCCTTATAAAATAAGGAATTTTTTTAGCGTTAATATAGAGCTTTTAGCCGCAGTCCCAAGTATAGTTTATGGTATGTGGGGATTTATATATTTTGTTCCTTTAGTAAGAAGCGTTTTTGGCGGGAGTGGATTTGGGCTTTTAAGCGGCGGTATGGTTCTAGCCGTTATGGTGCTTCCGTTTATATCTTCTGTTTCAAGAGACGCTATGGCAACTACTCCACAAGTGTTAAAAGAGTCTGCTTACGCTTTGGGCGCTACTAAATTTGATACTATAAAAGATGTTGTATTTCCATATGCGAAAGCCGGCATTATGGGTTCTATAATTTTAGCTTTGGGAAGAGCTTTTGGCGAAACTATGGCAGTTGCATTTTTGCTAGGAGGTATCTCAAAAATACCGAGCAGCGTAACAGAGCCAGCTACTTCGATTCCAGTAACTCTTGCTACTCAGTTTGGTGAAGCTATGGGAAATGAAATTTATGAAAGCAGCCTGTTTTATCTAGCACTTATTTTATTTGTTATTAGTTTTATAAGTATAGCTACAGCTAAGTTTGTATTTTTAAGAAAGAGAGAATCAAAGTGAGCGAGCTTAAAAATATTAAAGAAAAATCGATAAATAAAAGAGTATTAATAAGCAAAATAGCGACTTATCTAAGCGTGGTATTTACGGTATTTGGTTTGATGTTTTTGTTTTGGATCATAGCCACTGTAGTTGTAAAAGGTATGGCTGGATTTAGCGCTGAAATATTTATATCTCCTACTGCTTTTGGAGGACTTGCAAACGCATTTTTAGGTCAGCTAGAGTTAGTTGCTATAGCGTCTTTTGTTGGTATCCCTGTGGGACTTTTAGCAGGAACGTATCTTAGCGAGTACGGCGTAAATCAAAAAAAGTTAAATTTGATAAGAAATATAAGCGACATTATGATGAGTACTCCAAGTATTGTCATAGGCGCGTTTGCTTATGCCCTTTTGGTAAAACCTATGAACTCATATAGCGGTTGGGCAGGAAGTTTTGCGCTTGCGGTTATGATGATACCGGTTGTTTTAAAAACTACTGACGATATGCTTAGTTTGGTTCCAAAGACATTAAGAGAAGCTAGCTTTGCTCTTGGAGCAACTAAGTATAAATGTATAACAAGCGTAGTTTTTAGAGCCGCTAAAAACGGATTATTAACAGGAATCGTGCTATCTATAGCAAGAGTTGCTGGAGAAACGGCTCCTCTTTTATTTACAAGTGCAAACAGCGACTTTTTTGATTTTAATCTAAATAACGCGATTCCATCGCTCACAGTAAGCATATACGACTTTAGTTCAATGCCTGATGAGAGTTTAAAATCAGTAGCATGGGCAGGTGCTTTTATATTAGCTATTTTTGTACTAGGAGTAAATATCCTAGGCAGAGTTTTAATACGTAAATAAAGGAAAAGAAGTGTCTTTAAATTTAAGTATAAATAATTTTTCATTTTGGTACTCCGGATCATCTAGCCCTAGTTTAAATAAGATAAATTTACCCATAAAAGAGGGAAAAGTAACCGCTTTGATAGGTCCTAGTGGCTGTGGTAAATCTACTCTTTTGCGTTCTATAAACCGTATTCACGATCTATATCCAGGAAATAGATATGAAGGCGAGATAATATTTAATGGTAAAAATATCTTACGTCCAAAAACAGATCTCATAAATTTAAGAACAAAAATTGGTATGATATTTCAGCAGCCAACAGCATTTCCTATGAGCATAAAAGATAATGTCGAGTACGGACTCAAGCTTCAAGGTATAAAAGATAAAAAAACTCTCTCAAAGATAGTTGAAAAGTCTTTAAAAGGAGCAAATATCTGGGATGAGGTTAAAAATAGACTAAATGAAGACGCCGGCTCACTTAGCGGCGGTCAGCGACAAAGACTTTGCATAGCCAGAGCAATTGCGGTCAATCCTGAAATTTTGCTATTTGACGAGCCAACAAGTGCGCTTGATCCGATATCGACTATAGCCATAGAAGAACTTATTAATAGCTTAAAAGAGCAATACACGGTAGTAATCGTAACTCATAATATGGCTCAAGCTACTAGAGTTAGCGATTTTACTGCATTTATGTATCTTGGAAATTTAATAGAATACGGCAAAACTAAACAGATTTTTGAAGAGCCTAGAGAAAAACTTTTAAAAGAGTATGTTAGCGGTAAGTTCGGGTGATAATAAATTTGATAAATAGCCATTAAAGTTAGCAGATAAAAATTGCCCTATTTAATTTGCAAACAAAGAAAATTATGTTAAAATCACTATTTTAATGCAAATTAATGCAAGGAAAGATATGATTAAAACAGTTTTACCGCTTAGTTTTATTGTTGCTTCAAGGTTTTTTGGACTTTTTGTGGTTTTGCCCGTGCTTAGTCTGTATGCGCTTAATTTAAAGGGCGCAAATGAGCTTTTAGTCGGGCTTTTAGTCGGAGGTTACGCTCTTACTCAGATGGCTTTGCAAGTTCCTTTTGGTAGTCTTAGCGATAAGTTTGGACGTAAAAATACAATGACTTTTGGCTTAATCGTATTTATAATAGGCTCTTTGATATGCGCGCAAGCTACTGATATCTATACTATGTTAATCGGGCGTTTAGTTCAAGGAAGCGGAGCTGTCGGAGCCGTGGCTACTGCCATGATAAGCGATTTTACTACCGAAGAAAAACGTGGTCATGCGATGGCTATAATGGGCGGCATGATCGGTGTAGCGTTTGCTATTTCTATGGTTGTTAGTCCGATTTTAAGTTCTAAGTTCGGGCTTGCTAGTCTATTTTATCTCTCTGCGGCTCTTACTTTTGCCTGTATTGTTTTGCTTTATACTGTAGTGCCAAAAGAGAGTAAAATACATCATCATGATGCTAAAGCTCCTTTTTTAAATTTAATCACTCAAAAAAATCTTTTTATTATGAATATTACGAATTTGATGCAAAAAATGTTGATGAGCGCAGCATTCGTAGCCATACCTATAGTTCTAGTAAATCATTTAGGATATGATAGCAGTAGGCTTTGGATAGTCTATCTAGCAGCTATGGTTTTTGGATTTATATCGATGGGATTAGCAGGATTTTTAGGAGACGCCAAAGGTCATAGCAAAAAGCTGCTTTTAATAGGCGTTGTTCTATTTATCATCTCTTATTTGGATTTTGCTTTTAGTGAAAATAGCCTTGCTTTTATAATCGGAGTAACTCTTTTTTTTATAGGATTTAATCTGCATGAGCCTATAATGCAAAGTTGCGCTAGTAAATTTGCATTAGCCAGCCAAAAAGGTGCGGCTCTTGGAGTTTTTAATGCGTTTGGTTACGCCGGAAGTTTTCTTGGAGGAGCTGTCGGCGGATATTTTTTACATAAATTTAATATAACATATCTTGCTATATTCTACTCTATTTTATCTGTTTTTTGGCTTGTCTTACTATTTATGCTCAGCGATCCTAAGCTGTTTAAAAATTTATACTTAAAAGATGCTGATCTTAGCAAACTTGATTTTGTTGATGGCATAGTAGAGAGATATAAAAATCAAAAAGGCTACGTTGTAAAATACAATTCTTCTATAATCAATGAAAAGCAGCTAAGAGATATTTTAAATAAATAAGTATATTTTTAAATTGAAAGTATTTCCACATGCAATTTGGTAATTTTATCAAGCATTGGAATTACTTTATAATGACAATATTTAGCAAAAATCATATTATTTTTTAATAAAAAGATACTATTATATCGATCTTTTAATATTCTAATATTGTATGATTTTATAATTATTATTGTATTAATAATAAATTTAACGTAAATTTGTAAAATCATTCATCAAAATAAAATTCAAGGAGACCTCATCTATGAAGTCGATAAATACCAAAGTTATAGCGATTATAGCTATTTTAATGGCGATGCTTATTGCCCTATTTGTCACTGTAGAAATTTTTATTTCTAAAGTCAATTTATCTTTCAAAGAAATTAATAGTATATCAGATAGACAAGAGCTACTATATAAAAATATTATTAATGGCGAAAGAGCCGGTTTGACCGTAAGGCAACTGTATATAGATATAAATGATAAAGATGCTTTAGATATTTTAGAAGCTACAATGAAAGATTTTGAAGTTGTTAGAAATAAGTATAGAGAGCTGTCTGGAGGCCCCGCAAACGCTGCTAATCAATCGGATAAGTTATTGTTTATACAAAACGATATATTACAAGGAGCCAAAAAAGGCGAAAAAGTCACAATCACGGATTTAGAAGATCTAACCCCTACATGGAGATCATATAGATCTGTTTTAGAAAAACGACTTGAAAAACTCGGCGAAGAAAATTTAAAAGCTAATAATAACTTTGCTAGTGATATAAGCGTACTTACTATAGGATTTACCGTATTTATCATCACTATCATCATACTTTCAAGTTTGATACTATTAATTAGCAAATCATATCTTCTAAAAGCTATTAAATCTATAGAAAGTGGTCTCAAAGACTTCTTTGACTTCTTAAACCATAAAAATGATAATCCTAAAGCTATAAGCTTAAAATCAAATGATGAGTTTGGAGTTATGGCTAGTCTTATTAATTCTAA